>DASYRU010000329.1:0-4150 GCA_036004165.1 Actinomycetota bacterium | reverse complement strand
TGGAGCGCCAGCAGGCCGCCAGGGCCACCGACCTGACCGCGGCCGAGGAGCGCCGGGACCGGCAGGCGACCGGCACCAGGCGGCTGGCCGCCGAGGAGCGCCGGGTCGAGGCCGAGCGGGCCGCCGCCCGCGCCCGCCGGGAGGCGTTCGAGGCCACCGCCCGGGCGGCCGGCGGCGACGCGCTCGCCTTCCTGGAGGGCGCCGGGCGCGACGGCGTGCTCGGGCCGCTCGCGCCCGCCCTGTCGGTCGAGCCCGGCTACGAGGCGGCGGTCGCGGCCGCCCTCGGCGCCGACGCCGACGCCATCGTGGTCGCCGGCGCGGAGGTCGCCACCGGCGGTGCCGAGCTGCTCCGCGACGCCGGCAGCGGCCGGGCGATCCTCCTCCATCCAGCAACTGCGGGGGGCTCCGCCCCCCGCAACCCCCCCGAAACCGGCAACCCCCCCGAAACCCAATCGGGACCGGGGTAGCGATGAACCTGTCCGGGCTGCGGGTGGCGGTGCTGACCGTCAGCGACCGGGTCGCCGCCGGCAGCCGCGAGGACGCCGGCGGCGCCGCGCTGAGCGAGCTGGTCGAGGCGGCGGGCGGCACCCTCGCCGCCCGCGGCGTGGTGCCGGACGAGCGGGAGGCGATCACCGCCGCGCTGCGCGCCATGACCGCCGACGCCGAGGTGGTGCTCACCACCGGCGGCACCGGCCTTGGTCCCCGCGACGTCACCCCGGAGGCGACCAGGGCGGTGCTGGATCGCGAAGCCCCAGGGATCGCCGAGGCGCTCCGCCATGCCAGCCTGGCCGTCACCCCCTTCGCCATGCTGTCGAGGGCCGCGGCCGGCCTGGTCGGCAGCACCCTGATCGTCAACCTGCCTGGCAACCCGAAGGCGGTCCGGGAGGAATGGGGGGTGCTCGCCCCGGTCCTCGGCCACGCCGCCGCCACCGCCGCCGGCCCCGTCCCCGACCGCAGCCACCACCATCCGGAGGGTGCACCGTGAGCCTCGCCCTGTTCTCCATCGTGGCGGCGATCTGGCTCCTCCTGCTCATCCCCCTGCTGCGCCGCGGGCTCGCGGAACGGGACGCCAGCACCCCGCCGCCGCGGCCGGATGCGGCCAGGTTGTCGAGGGGCAGAGGCGCCCGCCCCTGGAAGGGGTCCCCGCAGGCGGCCGAGCCGGAGGAGGCCGAGGACCATGAGGCCGCGGCCGCGCTGGCGGCGGCAGCGTGGCGAGCTTTTGCGCGACGCCGGGCGGCGACCCGCCGGCGCCGGATGCTGCTGGTCTTCGCCGCCGGCGTGGTCGCCGGGGTGCGCGCCTGGGCGGCGCTCGGCGGGCGCTGGTGGATCGCCACGGCGGTCGCCGGCGGGCTGCTCGCCGGCTACATGGTTGCCCTGGTCGGAGCCGCCCGGCGGCGCCGGCGTCACCGCCGGTTCTGGCAAGGGCATCCACCAGCCGGCCGGGCGGAGGCGCCCGGGCTCGGCTCGCCAGGCGCCGGGTGGGGCGGGCCGGTGGCGCCCTCCACCGAATGAGCCTGGCCGCCGCGGCCGAGCGGCTCCGCGCCCGCCTGGACGCCAAGCACCGGGCCCGCGAGATCGGCCTCCGCAATGCCCGCCAGGCGGTGCGCACCTCGGCCAACGCCATCCGGGCCGCCCACCGTGGCGACCTCGAGTCGGCCGACCGGCTGCTGGCCGAGGCGCGGGAGCTGCTGGAGGTGGCCGAGTCGGTGCTGGCCGCCCACCCAGACGTCTACTACGCCGGCTTCCTGCAGGACGCCGAGAAGGAGTACGCGGAGGCGCGCAGCACCCGGGCGCTGGTCGCCGGCGACCCGGTGCCGGCGCCGGAGGACGTCGGGGTCGGCGACGCCCCCTACCTCAACGGGCTGGCCGAGACGGTGGGGGAGCTGCGCCGGCACCTGCTGGACGTGCTGCGCGCCGGGGACCTGGCGCGGGCCGCCGCGCTGTTCGCGGCGATGGAGGAGATCCACGCCCTGCTGGCCGACCTCGACTATCCGGACGCGATCACCGGCAACCTGCGCCGCTCCACCGACGTCGCCCGGTCGATCATCGAGCGGACCCGCAGCGACCTCACCCTCACCGTGATCCAGCGCGACCTGGCCGACGCCCTCCGCCACCGTCCGCCGGACCCGGATCCGGTCTGACGCCCACGGCCGCCTGTACGCTGGCGAGAGCGGCGGTCAAGCATCGGTGCCGCGCCTCGTTCACCTGCGGTGACAGGGGTACGGCGACGGCGCGCGCCGCGCGTACTCGAGCGGCGCTCTCGAGGAATGGAGGCCGGATGGAGGACCAGGAGCACGGCCGGTTCCACGGCGGGCTCACCAAGCTGCTCGGTTTCCGGTTCGAGGAGGCCTCCGGCGACCGGGTGGTAGTGGTCTGCCCGGTCACGCCCGATCTGCACCAGCCGTACGGGCTGGTGCATGGCGGCGTCTACGCGGCCCTTGCGGAGACGGCGGCCAGCGTCGGCGGGGCGGTCTGGCTCGGGGACCGCGGCCGGACCGTCGGGATCTCCAACCAGACCGACTTCCTGCGCGCGGTACGCGACGGCGAGCTGCGGGCGGTGGCGACCCCGCTGTCCAGGGGGCGGACCACCCAGCTCTGGCAGGTGACGATCAGCGACGAGCGGGACCGGCTGGTCGCCCACGCCGGGGTCCGGCTCATCAACGTGCGCGAGGTGCCCGGCTCGGACTCCCAGCCGTAGCAGCTCACCCGTCGTCGCGGTGCAGCGCGACGCAGACGTCGACCGCCGACCCGGCCGGGTAGTGCACCTCGAGGTCGGCGGTGTAGGCCCGCCGGGCCGGGGCGTGCTCGAAGTACTCCCAGACCCGGCGCCAGGTGGCGACCAGCGCGTCCGGCATCGGGCCGCGGGCCGCGAACACCAGGTAGTCGCCGGCCGGCACGGTCACCGCCACCAGCCCGGTGGGCAGCTCGTCCACGCCCGCGACCTCGGCGCCGACCACGAAGCGGTAGCCGCCCCGGTGGTCGCGCTCGTAGTCGGTGTAGACGGCGCAGATCCTGCCGGTCGCGGTGCGGTCGGGGATGCGCCGCTCCAGGCCCTCCCCGAGGAACCGCCGCCACAGCGCCGGGATGGCGGCGGTAGCCTCCTCGGCCTCGCGCCGGTTGCTGGTCCACGCCTCGATGCCGACGATCCGCAACTCGTCCCGCCGCACCCGCTCCGGCCCCACCATCACCCTCCTGCCCACCCGCCGGCCTCACGGTAGCCCAGGCGCGGCAGCGGCGCTGGTGCTCATCCGCGCCGACGATCTGCCGAAACAACAGCCAGGAGACCTGCACCTCAGGGAGGTAGCCGTGAGACGCGTGATACGGCCTCTGGCCGTGATGCTGTTGGCGGTCGTGGCGCTGTCGGCCTGCCAGGACGGGGCGGGCGACGAACCGCGACCGCAGCCGTCGGCGACCACGTCGCCGCAGGTGGTCAGCGCTGGCAGCCTGGCGGCTGGGCAGCCGGTGGCACGGCCGCGCGGCGAGGTCGTCCTGACGATGTCGGGACAGATCGCCACCCACAACCAGGGCAGGAAGCTCGTCCTCGACCTCGGCAGCCTGGAGCGCATGCGCACCGTGCGGCTGGAGACCACCGAGCCGTTCCTGAAGCGGCGGGTGAAGTTCGACGGAGTGATGCTGGCGGACCTGCTGGCGGTCGCGGGGGTGCCCTCCTCGGCCAGCAAGCTGCACGTCACCGCCCTCGACGACTACAAGGTCGACTTCACCCTCGACGATGTCCGCAGCTCGCGGATGCTGCTGGCCACCAAGGCCGACGGCAAGCGCATGCCGATCGACCGGGCCGGCCCCATCCGGGTGGTGTTCCCGGACAGCTCCAGCCTCGGGCGCAACCCGGACCTGTGGATCTGGAGCGTGTCGACCATGCAGCTCAGCTGACCGGATGCCGATCCTGGACCGTCTGGGCCGACTGCGGCCGCCGGGACGCCCGGCGGCCGATCCCGGACGTGTCCTGCGCCGCCGACGGGGCCCGCTGCAGCTTGCCCTCGTCGGCGTGCTGATCACGCTGATCATCGTGGTCGAGCTGCTGATCCTGCGGGCCTACGTCAACGTGTCCCGCACCACCGCCATCTTCGGCCAGGTGACCTTCCTGACCGGCAACCTCGTCAACGTCCAGCGCGAGGTGCTGCTGCTCAAC
>DASYRU010000328.1:0-7544 GCA_036004165.1 Actinomycetota bacterium | reverse complement strand
GGCCGCCCCCGCCGGGTTCCCAGCGGGGCCGGTGCGGGTGCTCCCAGAGGCCGGTGACCAGCTCGAAGGTCTCCCCGCCGTCGTCGGAGCGGAACAGCGCGGCCGGCTCGACGCCGGCGAAGACGGTGTCCGGCCGGTCGGTGCCGGCGGGCTGCAGCTGCCAGACCCGCCGCAGGGCCTCGCCGGTCTGCTCGGGGAAGCGGAGGTTGCCCTCGGCGGGGTCGCTCCAGCTGCGGCCGAGGTCGTCGGAGCAGCGCACCACCGCGCCCCAGTGGCTGTCCTCGGTGCCGGCCAGCAGCCGCCGCCGGCCGCCGCGCCCGTCGAAGCGGACCGCGTAGATGCTCTGGCCGGGGAAGTGCGGGCCGCTCGCCTGCCACTTGTCCCTTGCCTGGTCGGAGCGGAACAGGAACACGCCCTTCATGGTGCCGACCGCGACCACGACGTCCCCCGCCTCGGCGGTCAGGTGCTCGGTCAGGTGCTCGTCCATGCCGCCAGCCTACCGCGCGGCGGCGACGGCCGGGCTCAGAGATCCTCGAGCAGGGCGTCGGCGGCGCGCCGGCCGGAGGCCAGGGCGCCGTCGATGGAGGCGTTGTCGCGGTGGTCACCGCAGACGTACAGGCCGGGCCGGACCCGGACCGGCCGCTGCGGCGGGTCGAGCGCGCCGGGCGGCTGCGCCGGCCGCGCGTGGGGGATGTGGTAGGTCGCCAGGTGCCGCCAGCCGACCACCGAGGAGCCGAACCAGTCGGCGAGCTGGCCGAGCACCGCGCCCTCCAGCTCGGCGCCCCCAGGCAGGCCGGGCCGGGGGACGACCGCGGCCGACACCAGCGCCGACCCGGCGGGCGCGTAGGTGGGGGCGACGACGCTCGGCACGCAGAGACTGTTGACCGGCCCCTCTCCCTCGCCGTCGAGGACGATCGCCGGCTCGTCGACCGGAGCCCGCTCGGCCGCGAAGTACAGGCAGCTGGCGGCCAGCGACACCGGCTCCTGCTCGCCCAGCAGCTTCGCCGCGGTCGGGCCGTCGGTGGCCACCACCACCGAGCTGGCCGGCAGCCGCTGGCCGCCCTCGAGGGTAAGCCCGCCGTCGCCGACCGCGGTCACCCGCTCGCCGAGCCGGACGCTGCCCTGCGGCAGGCCGTTGGCGAGCTGCTCGGGGATCGCGCCGATCCCCCTGGTGGGGATGGCAAGGTCGCCGACCGCGAGCATCCGGTAGGTGAACTCGAACAGCCGGCTGGAGGTGCCGAGCTCGCGGTCGAGCAGCAGCCCGCCGAACAGGGGCCGCAGCAGGCGGTCCACGATCGCCTGCGAGAGCCCCTCGCCGGCCAGGGCGTCCATGGTCGACCGCTCCGGCCTGGCGAACAGCTCCTCCAGCGACCCGGCCACCACCCGCCGCCGCAGGGCGGCCAGCTTGAGCCGGTCGCCGAGGGTGCCGACCTGGGCCAGGACGGTGCGCAGCCCGCCCCAGGGCGGACGGAACGGTTCGGCCACGCGCACGAAGCGGTCCCTGGTGCGGACCAGCGCCACCGGATCAAACGGGTGCAGCTCCAGCTCGCGGTAGTCGAGCGCCGCCTTCGCCTCCGGGTAGGCGGTGAGCAGCACCTGGAAGCCGCGGTCGAGCAGGTAGCCGTCGATCCGGTCGGTGCGCACCCGGCCGCCGACCCCGTCGCCGGCCTCGAGCACGGTGGCGGCCACGCCACGTTCCAGCAGGCGGCGGGCGCAGCGCAGCCCGGCGAGCCCGGCGCCGACGACGTAGACGCCGGCGTCCCCGCCGGCCACGGCTAGCCGCCGGCCTGTCCGGACCGGGCCGCCTCGGCGTCCCGGCGCAGGGTCCCGGGAAGGGCGAAGTGGACGTCCTCCGGGACCACCTCGACCTCGCGCACGTCGCTGGCGCCACGCTGCCGGAGGGCGGCCACCAGCTCGTCGACCAGCCACTCCGGCGCGGAGGCCCCCGAGGTCACCCCGACCGTCTCCACGCCCTCGAACCAGGCCGGGTCGACCGCGGACGCCTCGGCGACCAGGTGGCTGGCGCAGCCGCTGTTCCTGGCCACCTCGACCAGCCGCTTGGAGTTGCTGGAGTTCTCGGCCCCGATGACCAGCACCAGCTGGCACTGGCGGGCGAGCGCCTTGACCGCGGCCTGCCGGTTCTGGGTGGCGTAGCAGATGTCGTCGGAGCGGGGGCCGGCGAGCACCGGGAAGCGTCGCCGCAGCGCGTCGACCACCCCGCTGGTCTCGTCGACCGACAGGGTGGTCTGGGTGAGGTAGGCGACCCGTCCGGGGTCGGCGACCTGGACCTGGCCGGCGTCCTGCTCGTCGGCGATCAGGTGCACGACCCCAGGCGCGTTGCCCATGGTGCCGACCACCTCCTCGTGGCCCTCGTGGCCGACGAGCACGATGTCGTAGCCCTTGGCGGCGAACTTGCGGGCCTCCTGGTGGACCTTGGTCACCAGCGGGCAGGTCGCGTCGATCACCCGCAGGTCGCGGGCGGCGGCCTGCCGGTGGACCTCGGGGGCGACGCCGTGGGCGGAGAACACCACCGTGGCGCCCCGCGGCACCTGCTCCAGCTCCTCGACGAAGACCGCGCCCTTGGCCTCGAGCTTCCTGACCACGTGGAGGTTGTGCACGATCTGCTTGCGGACGTAGACGGGTGGCCCGTAGGTGGCGAGGGCGACCTCGACGATGTCGATCGCGCGGTCGACGCCGGCGCAGTAGCCGCGGGGAGCGGCCAGCAGCACCCGCGCCGGGGCGGTGAACGCCGGAATGGGATCGTCACGCATATCCTCCATTCTATCGGCGCACCGAGGGCGGCTAGGCAGGGAGCCGAGATGAAGCAGACAACCGGGACGACGGCACGGATGCTGGACCCGCGCATCGTGCTGGTCTGGACCGTCCAGGAGGCGGCCCTGTACGGGATGCTCGCCCTGGTCGCGCTGGCGGTCGACCTCGGCGCCCGCCTGGCCGACACCGAGGTGCCAGGACCGCCGGGGCTGGCGGCGGCTGTGCTGGCGCTCGCCGGCGGCACGCTGGCGTGGTGGCACCCGCGGGCCGACTACCGGCACTGGCGCTACGAGGTCGCCGACGACGCGCTGGAGCTACGCCACGGCGTGGTGAACCACGTCCACTCGGCCATCCCCTACTTCCGGGTGCAGCACATCGACGTGACCAGGGGACCGGTCGAGCGGGCGGTCGGGCTGGCCCGGCTGGTGGTGCACACCGCCTCTGCGGGCACCGACGCCACCATCCCAGGGATCGCCGCCGGCGATGCCGAGGGCCTGCGTCGCCTCATCCTGGCCAGGGCCGGAACCGGCGATGCCGTCTGACGGGCCGCGCCGCCTGCACGTCCTCAGCCCCGTGTTCTACGCCGGCGGGCACCTTCGCCGGCTCTGGCCGCTGGCGCTGATCGTGCTCGCCCAGGGGCGGTTCTGGCTGCTCCTGCTCGGCGGTGCCGTGCTGCTGGCGGTGGCGGGGCTGGAGTGGCTGCGGCGCACCTACGCGCTGGAGCCCGGCGCCCTGCGGCTGGAGGAGGGGGTGCTCGGACGCAAGCTCCGGGTCGTCCCTTTCGACCGTATCCAGCAGGTCGACCTGATCCGCAAGCCGCTCCACCGGCTGCTGGGGGTGGCGACGCTGCGGGTGGAGACGGCCGGCGGCGGCGGCGCCGCCGAGGTCGACCTCGACGCGGTCAGCCTCACCGAGGCGCAGGCGCTGCGGACCAGCCTGCTGCGCGCCAAGGCCGGCGTGGTCGCCGCCGGCGCCGCCGGCGGGGAGGCGGCGCCGGCGCCGGCCGAGGCGGCCGCGCCGACGGAACGGGTGGTGCTGCGGCTGTCGCTCGGCGAGGTGATGCTCGCGGGGATCACCGGTTCGCGGGCGGCGGCCGTGCTGGCCGTGCTCGGTCCGCTCAGCCAGGCGACCGACTGGTTCCCCAACCTTTCGGACTGGCTGCTGCGCCGGGTCAACCCGGAGACGGTCGCCCCCACCACGCCGGCCGCGTTCCTCGCCGTCGGCGTGTTGGCCGCCGCCGTGTGGCTGGGGCTGGCCGCCGCCAGCAGCGTGGTCACCGACTTCGGCTTCACCCTGGCCCGGGTCGGCGGCGACGTGGTGGTGCGCCGGGGCCTGCTGGAGCGGCGCGAGGCGGTCCTGCCGCTGGCGAGGCTGCAGGTCGTCAGGATCGAGGAGTCGCTGCTGCGGCGCGCCTTCGGCCTGGCCTCGATCCGGCTGCAGAGCGCCGGCCGGGTCGCCAGGGACGACCAGACCGCCAGCCGGCTGGCCATCCCCGTCCTGCCGCGGTCGGATGTCAACCGGCTGATCGGTGAGCTGCTGCCGGGGGCGGCGCCGGTGCCTGGGCTGCTGGTCCCGCCGCCGGCCGCCCGCCGCCGTGCGGTGGTGCGCACCCTGCTGCGGGGGGTGCTGCCGGTCGCCGCCGTCGCCGTGGCGCTGCTGCCGGTGAGCCGGCTGGCGCTGCTGGCCGTCCCGGCCGTCGTGCCCCTGGCCGTGGCCGGCGGGCTGGCCGCCTACCGGAGCCTCGGCCACGCGGGCCGGGACGGCTTCCTGTATGCCAGGCGGGGGGCGCTGATCCGGGTGACCACGGTGGTGCCGACCGTCAAGGCGCAGAGCGGCAGGGTCCGATCCTCGCCCTTCCAGCGGCGGGCCGGGCTGGCGACCCTCCACGTCGACGTCGCCGGCGGCGGCCCCACCCCAGGGGTGCTCGACGAGGCCGAGGCCACCGCCGAACGGCTGTTGCAGGCGGTCCTCGGACGGCCCGCCTAGGACCAGACGGCGGCGATCGCCTTGGCGAGGGCGGCGGGGACGTCGCCGACCAGCAGGTGCCGGCCGTCCTCGACCACCCGGCGGCCGCCGACGACCACCTGGCGGACGTCGGCGGCGGTGGCGGCGAAGACCAGCTGGTCGGCCGCCTCGGCGGGCCGGGCACCCGCCAGCCGGGGCGAGTCGAAGCCGACGGTGACCAGGTCGGCCAGCCGGCCGGGCTCCAGGCGCCCCGCGTCCCAGCCGAGCGCGTCCATGCCGGCGGCGGTGGCCGCCTGCAGCAGGTCGGCCGGGCGGTGGTGGCCGCGCCGCTCGGTGACCAGCCGCTCGTCCAGCTCGACCGCCCGTGCCTCCTCGAACAGGTCGACCACCGCGTGGCTGTCGGAGCCGAGGCAGAGCGGGCTGCCGGCGCTGGCGAGGGCGCTGGCCGGCCCGACCCCGTCGGCCAGGTCGCGCTCGGTGGTCGGGCACAGGCAGACGCTGGTGCGGGTCGCGCCGAGCCGGGCGATGTCGTCGCCGGTCAGGTGGGTGGCGTGGACCGCGGTGGTCCGCGGGCCGAGCACCCCGGCCGCTTCGGCCAGTGCCGCCGGGGTGCGGCCGGTGGCGGCCAGGCAGGCCTGGTTCTCGGTCCGCTGCTCCGACAGGTGCAGGTGCAGGGGGGCCCGTCGTCCCTCCGCCCAGGCGGCCACCGCCGTCATCGCCGCCGGGTCGACCGCCCGCACGCTGTGGACGCCGGCGGCGACCCGCATCATCGGGCCGTCGTCGAGGGCGCCGGCCCGCTCGGCCCAGGCCGCGGCGTCGCCGTCGCCGAAGCGGCGCTGCACCCCGGCAAGGGGCTCGCCGCCGAGCCCGGCCCGCAGGTAGCAGGTGTCGATCAGGGTCAGCCGGACGCCGGCCTGGCCGGCCGCCTCGATCAGGGCGCTGCCCATCCGGTTGGGATCGGCGTAGGGCTGGCCGGCCGGGTCGTGGTGCAGGTAGTGGAACTCGCCGACCGCGGTCACCCCGGCCAGCGCCATCTCGGCGTAGGCGGCCCTTGCCAGCTCGAGGTAGCCGTCGGGGTCGAGGTGGCCGGCCAGCTCGTACATCCGCTCCCGCCAGGTCCAGAAGTCGCCGCCGCCACGGTGGGTGCGGCCGCGCAGGGCCCGGTGGAAGGCGTGCGAGTGGGCGTTGGCCAGCCCGGGGATGGTCAGCCCCGGCAGCCGGCGCGCCCCGGCCGGCGGCTCGACCCCTTCGGTCACGGCCGCGATGCGGTCGCCGTCGACCTCCAGCAGGACCCGTTCGGCCACGCCACGGGCGGGTCCCAGCCAGACCAGCTCGGCGTGCCAGGCGCTCAGCGGCACGCCAGCTCCTCGATCACCGCGGCCAGCGCAGCCACCCCGGCGAGGCAGTCCGCCTGCTCGGCATGCTCGGCCGGGCTGTGGCTGGTGCCGCTGCGGTTGCGCACGAACAGCATGGCGGCCGGCACGGCGGCGGCGAGAGCGCCGGCGTCGTGGCCGGCGGCGGTGGGCAGCTCGACCGGCTCGAGGCCGCCACCGCGGAGGCAGCCGGCCACCTTGGCGGCCAGGTCGCGGTCGAAGGCGACCGCCGGGCTGCGGGACTCGCCGGCCAGCTCGGCTTCCAGCCCGTGCCGGCCGGCGGCATCGCCCACCGCCGTCTCGAACGCGGTAAGCAGCCAGTCGAGCACCTGGTCGCGCTCGGCCCTTGCGTCCAGCCAGGCGATCACCCGGCCGGGAACCGAGTTGGTGGAGTTGGGTTCCACCATGACCCGGCCGATGGTGGCGACCGCGCCCAGCTCGGCGGCGGCCGCCCTGGCCGCCAGGGTGGCGGCGGCCAGGCCGAGCATCGGGTCGCGGCGGTCCTTGAGCCGGGTGGTGCCGGCGTGGTTGGCCTCGCCGGTCAGGGTCAGCCGCCAGCGGCCGTGCGGCCAGATCGCCGTTCCCAGCCCGACCGGGGCGTCGTGGTCGGCCAGGCCCCGCCCCTGCTCGACGTGCAGCTCGACGAACGCCGCCAGGCTCGCCAGGCGGTCCGGGTCGGGGCCGAGGGACCGCGGGTCCAGACCGGCGTCCTGGACGGCCTTGGCCAGGCTGACGCCGGCCTGGTCGGTCCGGTCCAGCACCTCGGCCGGGTCCAGCGCGCCTGCCAGCACGCGGCTGCCGAAGGTGGCCGTCCCGAAGCGGCCGCCCTCCTCGTCGGCGAACGCCACCACCGCCACCGGCCGCCGTGGCGCGACCCCGCGCCTGGCCAGCTCGGCGACCGCGACCAGGCCGCCGACCACCCCGAGCGCGCCGTCGTAGGCCCCGCCGCCCCGCACCGTGTCCAGGTGGCTGCCGACCGCCAGTGCGCCGTCCCGGGCGGCGGCGGCGCCCCACCAGGCCCACAGGTTGCCGGCCTGGTCCCGTTCGACGGCCAGGCCGCGGGCCTCCGCCTCGGTCTGGAACCAGCGCCGCGCCGCCCGGTCCTCCTCGGTCCAGGCCAGCCGGGTCCAGCCGCCCGCCGGGTCGCGTCCGATCGCGGCCAGCCCCTCGAAGCAACCTTCGAAGTCGTCCCTGACCTGGTCGCTCCCGCCCATCCCGCCTCCGCCGCCCGTGGCTGCCGGCCGAAGCGTACGCGACGGCTCAGCTGGGCGGGGCGAAGAACTCGAGCGCGATGCCATCCGGATCGCGGAAGCTCACGCCCGAGCCGTAGCTCGCATCCTTGATCCCACCGTGCTCGACGCCGAGCCCGTCCAGCCGGCGTGCCCAGCTCTCGAGCTCCGCCCGATCGGCGCAGCCGAAGGAGACATGGTCGAG
>DASYRU010000327.1:0-5364 GCA_036004165.1 Actinomycetota bacterium | reverse complement strand
ACGCCGTCGACGCACTTCTCCGCGAACGCCCGGCAGGCGGCGGCCAGGTAGGTGATCGACTGCAGCAGGTTGCGGGCCATCAGCGGGATGTAGACGTTCAGCTCGAAGGCGCCGGAGAGGCCGCCGACGGTGATCGCGGCGTCGTTGCCGACGACCTGGGCAGCCACCTGGGTCAGCACCTCGCACATGACCGGGTTGACCTTGCCGGGCATGATCGAGGAGCCCTTCTGCAGTTCGGGCAGGAACACCTCGGAAAGGCCGGCCCGCGGGCCGGAGCCCATCCAGCGGAGGTCGTTGGCGATCTTGGTGCAGCTGACCGCGACCGTCTTCAGCGCCCCGGACAGCTCGACCAGGGCGTCGCGGGCGCCCTGGGCCTCGAACGGGTGGGCAGGCGGGCTGAGCTGCAGGCCGGTGGCCTCGGCGACCCGCTGCCGCACCCTGGCCGCGAACTCCGGGTGGGCGTTCAGGCCGGTGCCGACCGCGGTGCCGCCGAGTGGCAGCTTGCCGACCCGCGGCAGCGCCGCCAGGACCCGCTCGGCGCCCTCGCGGACCTGCGCGGCGTAGCCGTGGAACTCCTGGCCGAGGGTGACCGGGGTGGCGTCCATCAGGTGGGTTCGGCCAGTCTTGACCACCTCGGCCAGCCCGGCCGCCTTGGACTCCAGCGAGCCGGCAAGGCCGTCGAGGGCGGGTAGCAGGTCGTTGCTGGCGGCGTCGAGCGCGGCCAGGTGGACCGCCGTGGGGAAGGTGTCGTTGGAGGACTGGCACAGGTTGACGTGGTCGTTGGGGTGCACGCCGTGTCCCGCGAGGGTGGCCACCACCTCGTTGACGTTGGTGTTGGTGGAGGTCCCCGAACCGGTCTGGAACACGTCGATCGGGAACTGGTCGTCGTGCTCGCCGGCGGCGACCGCCTCGGCGGCGGCCGCGATCCGCTCGGCCCGGTCGCGGTCCAGCAGGCCGAGGTCGGCGTTGACCCTGGCCGCCTCCGCCTTGACCCGGGCCAGCATGCGCACCACCTGCACCGGCATCCGCTCCCCGGAGATCGGGAAGTTCCTGATCGCCTTGTCGGTCTCGCCCTGCCACAGCTGCGCCATGGTGCTGTCCTCCCTCGTCGCCATCGTCGATGCTATCGGCTCGGAGGTGCGATGGGGACGAGGCCGCTGTGGACCTGCCCGCGCTGCGGGCGGGGATTCGCCAACCGCAACCAGACCCATTCGTGCGGTGGCGGCGGCGACCTGGACGCCCACCTCGCGGGCAAGGACCCAGAGGTGGTGGCGATCTTCCGGCGCCTGGTGGAGCTCGCCGAGCGCAACGGCCCTGTGACCGTGCTGGCGGAGAAGAGCCGCATCGCCTTCCAGGTGCGGATGAGCTTCGCGGCGGTGACGCTGCGCCGCCGGTGGGTCGACGGGCACGTGGTGCTGGCCCGCCGGCTCGACGACCCGCGCTTCCGTCGGGTCGAGTCGTTCTCGCCCCGCAACCACGTCCACCACTTCCGGCTGGCGCGCCTGCGGGAGGTGGACGACCGGGTGGCCGCGTGGCTGGCAGAGGCGTACGCGGTCGGCGAGCAGCGGCACCTGCGGCGACGCTAGGCCGGACGCGGAGCGCCAGGTCCCCGCCGATCCAGGGCGGCGGGATTGAGCAGGTGCGGCGGCCGACGGCCGTCGAGGGCCGCCAGCAGGTTGTCCAGCGCGGTCATGCCCATCGCGACCCGCGTCTCGACGGTGGCCGTGCCCAGGTGCGGGATGACGGTGACGTTGTCGAGGCCGAGCAGGTCGGGATGGACCTGCGGCTCGCGCTCGAACACGTCCAGACCGGCCGCCCGGATCTCCCCGACCCGCAGCGCCGCGGCCAGGGCGGCCTCGTCGACGATCGGGCCGCGGGCGGTGTTGACCAGCACCGCGGTGGGCTTCATCCGCCGCAGCTCCGCCGCGCCGATCAGGTGGCGGGTGGCGGGGGTGAGGCCGGTGTGGATGGAGACGAAGTCGGCCTCGTCGAGCAGGGCGTCCAGGTCCCGCCAGGCGACGCCGAGGGCGGCCTCCCGGTCGGGGGCCAGCCGATGGCCGGCGTGGTAGAGCACGCGCATGCCGAAGCCGCCCGCCCGCCTGGCCACCGCCTGGCCGATCCGGCCGAGGCCGATCACGCCGAGGGTCTTGCCGTTGACCTCGACCCCGAGGAAGAACTCCGGGCCCCAGATCCACGGCCGCCCCAACCGCATGAACCGGTCGCCCTCTGCCACGCGCCTGGCCGCCGCCAGCAGCAGCGCCCAGGTCAGGTCGGCGGTCGCCTCGGTGACCACGTCAGGGGTGTTGGTGGCCAGCACCCCCCTGGCCGTGCAGGCGTCCAGGTCGAGGTTGTCGTAACCGACCGCGTAGTTGGCCACCACCCGCAGCGACGGGCCCGCCCGGTCGAGCAGCTCGGCGTCGACGCGGTCGGTGAGCATCGCCACCATCCCGGCCTTGCCGGCGACGCGGTCGAGCAACTCCGCCCGTGGCATGACCCCGTCGTCCTGCCACACGTCGGGGTCGCAGCGGCCGGCCAGCCGCTCCAGCACCGGCGCTGGAACCCTGCGGGTGACCAGCACCGCCGAGCGGCCCGGCACGCCCATCGCAACCTCCCCGGCTGGAACCTTCCGGCGAGTCTAACGGCCGGCCGGTGCCAGGCGGGAGGCGGTCCCGGTTAGAGCAGCGTGCGGAGCAGGGCGACCCGGCCGAGGAGGCGGACGGCCCGGCGGGCACCCGCCTGGGTGCCGGTGCGGCGGGCGGCCACCTCGAGCGCGACCCGGTCGGCGCCGGGAACGGCCAACAGCTGCGGCACGGCCTCCTCGTCGGGCAGGCCGGCGGTGGCCAGCCGCATGGCCAGGTCGGAGACGGCCCGCGCGACCCTGGTCATGCGCCGCCGCTCGGCCCAGGCACCGGCGAACGCCATCCCGGCCGCCAGCGAACCCCACTGGGCGCCGGCGGCCAGGCCGGCCTGCAGGTCGCCGCGGAGGTACTGGCTGCTGCCGGCCACCCCCGCGGCCACCGTCAGCCCGAGGGCGGCGCCGCGGGCGGCGATCCTCGGCGTGGAGGAGCGGATCGGCTCGTGCCGGCCGGTGCGGGCGCGGGCCTTCTTGGCGGGCTGGTCTGGCTGCTGCCGCTCGTCGGGCGTGAGCGACGGCGCGACGACGGGCACGAATGCGGTCATGGTCGGGTCCTTTGGGACGGGGAAGTGGACCTGGCGACGCGGAGCGCATCCTAGGCCGCTCTCCGTGAGGAAATCCCGCCCTTCAGGGACTGTGACCAAATCGAGACGTTCAGCTGCCCTGACCACGGCACCGGCGGCGGAGCGAAGCGGAGCCCGGGGGGTTCGGGGGGCGTAGTGAAGCGGAGCCCCCCGATCGGTCAAGGGCGCCGGCGCCTCGGTGTCCCTGGCAGCCGCGGCTAGCCAGCAAGGAACGAAAGACGTACGCGGCGGTGCGGGTTGTCGTCGTTCAGGTCGACCAGGCAGATGCGCTGCCAGGTGCCGAGCAGGAGGCGACCGCCGCTGACAGGCACGGCGAGCGAGGGCGTGGCGAACACCGGCAGCAGGTGGTCGGCGCCGTGGCCGCGGCTCCCGTGCCGGTGGGTCCAGCGGTCGTCGCGGGGCAGCAGGCGGCCGAGCACCTCCTCGAGGTCCTGCTCGGAGCCCGCGCCGGTCTCCATCACGGCAAGGCCCGCGGTGGCGTGGGGAACGAACACGTGCAGCAGGCCGTCCCCGCCCGCCTCGGTGGCGAAGGCGGCCACCCGGTCGGTGAGGTCGAGCACGTGCCTGCCGGCGGTCTCGACCCGCAGCTCGCTGGACTCCACCGCCTTACCCTATCGGGTGGGCGCCGCCGCCGCCTCGGACCGCTCGATGACCGCCTCGGTGACGAAGCGGAACCCGACCAGCAGGACGAGCACGGCGCCGGCGGCCAGCGCGAACACCACCCGCATGCCGAGGGTCTCTGCGACCAGCCCGCCGAGGAGCGCACCGAGCGGCATCGTGCCCCAGCCGACCAGCCGGTAGCCGGCGTTCACCCGCCCCAGGAGGTGGTCGGGGGAGATCCGCTGGCGCAGGGACACGGTGACCACGTTCCACAGCACCATCTCCAGCCCGCCGACGGCCAGCGAGGCGCCGACGGCGACCGCGTCCGTGGTGACCACGGGCACGAGCAGGGCGCCCCCGCCCAGGACCACGCTGAGGGCGAGCGTGCGGACGCGGCCAAGGCGGCGCTCGACCGGCACGGCGAGCCAGGTCCCGAGCAGGGCCCCGACCCCCAAGCTGGTGAGCAGCGTGCCGAAGCCTGCCTGGGACAGGCCCATCGGCCCGGGAGCGACCGCGAACAGCACGAACACCGAGTACCACGCGGTAGCGGCCAGGTTCTGGACCCCGAGCATGAAGGCCAGTGGCCGCAGCACGGGGTGCCGCCAGATGAAGCGGACGCCCTCGGCGATGTCGTCGCGCAGCCGTGTCGGCGGGCCCTGGCGGACGGGCCGGAAGCCGCCGGCGATCAGGGCCAGGCAGGCGGCGCCGGCCAGGTACGCGGCCGCCGGCACGGCCAGCGCGGCGGCAAGGGCGAGCGCGGCCAGCAGCCCGCCGAGCGGCGGGCCGACGAACATGTTGGCGACCAGCTCGACGGCGTACAGGCGGCTGTTGGCCCGCGACAGGTCGTCCCTGCCCACCACCGCCGGGAGCAGCGACTGGGCCGAGGTGTCGAACAGCGTCTCGGCGACGCCGAGCAGCAGCGCGACCGCGTAGACCAGGGGCAGCGTGGCGACCCCGGTGGCGACGGCCAGGGCCAGGCCGCCGAGCAGGACCGTCCTGGCCAGGTTGACCCTGACCATCATCTGGCGTCGGTCGAGCCGGTCGGCGAGCGCCCCGGCGACCAGCGACATGAGCAGCCATGGGAGGCGGGCGGCCAGGGTGACGCCGGCGATCAGCAACGGCGAGCGGGTGAGCTGGACGGCGAGGAGGGGCAGGGCGACCTGGAAGACGCCATCCGCGAGGTTGGCGAAGGCGGAGGCCGCCCAGAGCTTGGCGTAGGTTCGTCCCAGCGACATGCGATGGAGGCTAGGCCATTGATTGGGAATGGTCAATCGGTAGAATGGATTCCATGAAACGGCGTGAGCGGCGCGCGGCGACCCCCGAGGAGGCCCGCGCGCTGGCCAACCCGCTGCGGCTGCGGATCCTGCGGCTCAGCCTCGACCAGGCGCTGACCAACAAGCAGCTGGCCGAGCGGCTCGGCATGGACCCGGGCACGGTGCTGCACCACGTCCGCACCCTGGTCCGCACCGGCTTCCTGGCCGCCGAGGCGGTCCGCCAGGGCGAACGCGGTGCGCTGGAGAAGCCCTACAGGGCGACCGGCAAGTC
>DASYRU010000326.1:0-2521 GCA_036004165.1 Actinomycetota bacterium | reverse complement strand
CCGTAGACCTCCAGGGCGACCAGGCCGTGGACGCGGCCCCAGACGCGGAGGTGGAGCGCCACGGCGGCCGGAGGCAGCCCGGGGAACGCCTCGCGGACCCAGGCGCTGTACCCCGCGTCGAAATCGGACCAGTGGTGGTCGCCGGCAGGCGCGGCGGCCCGGATCCTCGGCCAGGCCGTGGCCACCAGCTCCACCAGCACCGCGCCGGCGCGGCGCGCCGCGGCCTCGGTCGGCCCGCCCTCCGGCGCCCGGTAGCCGCGGATCGGGTCGCCGAAGATGAGCCGGAACTCCTGGGGGTGGGCGATCGCCCAGCTCCGGTAGGTGTGGCCGGCGGCCAGCAGCCGGCCGGCGTGGTCGTCTGCGGGCCGGCTGTCGCGGGCGCCCTCCAGCGCCTCGGCGAGCGAGCCGTAGCCGTCGGCGATCAGCGCGGTGATCAGGTCGTCGCGGGTGTCGTAGTAGCTGTAGAGGGCGCCGGCGGTCATCCCCATGTCGCGGGCGATCGCGCGCAGCGACAGCTCGGCCGCCCCGTGGTCGGCCATGTGCCTGCGGGCGATCGCCTTGATCTCCTGGGCGGTGGCCGCCCTGATGCGTTCCCGCCTTCGCTGCACCGGTGCTCCCACAGTTGACACTCTACGCCGTTCAGCTACTATACACTGTGTAGAAATTTTACACCGTGTAGAGAATGGAGCGGGAGATGCAGGGAGATCCTGGAGCGCGCCACGTCGTCTTCGGTGCCGGACCGGTCGGTCTGGCGGTGGCCACCGAGCTGGCCGCGCGCGGCCGGCGCGTCATCGTGGTCAACCGCAGCGGGCGGGCCGAGCTGCCCGCCGGGGTGGAGATCCGCGGCGGCGACGCCAGCGACCCGGCGTTCGCCCGCGAGGTCAGCGCCGGCGCGTCGGTCGTGTACGACTGCCTGAACCCGCCCTACCACCGCTGGCCGGAGCTGTTCCCCCGGCTGCAGGCCGGCGTGCTGGAAGGGGCGGCCGCCGCCGGGGCGCGGCTGGTGGCGATGGAGAACCTCTACCTGTACGGCCCGACCGGCGGCAGGCCGCTGACCGAGGACCTGCCCGCCGCGGCCACCGGCCGCAAGGGCGTCACCCGCGCGCGCATGGCCGAGGACCTTCTGGCCGCGCACCGCGACGGCCGGGCGCGGGTGGCGATCGGGCGGGCGTCCGACTTCTTCGGGCCGGGCGTGGTCGCCTCGGCGATGGGCGAGCGCGTGGTCCGGCCGGCGCTGGCCGGCAGGCGCGTGCAGGTCATCGGCGACCCCGACCTGCCCCACACCTACAGCTACGTGCCCGACATCGGCAGGGCCCTGGTGCTGCTCGGCGAGCGCGAGGAGGCGCTCGGCCAGGCATGGCACCTGCCCAGCCCGCCGACGGTGAGCACCCGCAGGCTGCTGGAGCTGCTGGCCGCCGAGGCCGGCCAGCGGGCCCGCGTGCAGTCGCTGCCGCGGCCGCTGTTCCGCGCCCTCGGCGTGGTCAACCGCGACCTGCGCGAGCTGCGCGAGATGCTCTACGAGTTCGAGGAGCCGTTCGTGGTCGACCACGGCAAGTTCGCCCGCGCCTTCGGCGACCTGGCCACCCCGCTCGAGGAGGCCGTCGGCCGCACCGCCTCGTGGTACCGCAGCCACCCGACCCGGCGGTAGGCGCAACCCGCCTCGACAGCGGGCGGCGGTCCCCGGCAGGATCGCGTCGATGGCTCGCTCAGACACCACCACGCCGCTGCGGCCAGGCCTGCTGGCGGTGCTGCGGGCGTGGGGACGGATCGGCTGCATCGGCTTCGGCGGTCCACCGACCCACATCGCGCTGCTGCGGGAGCTGTGCGTCGAGCGCCGGCGGTGGCTGGACGCCCGCCAGTTCGAGGACGCCGTGGCCGTCTGCAACCTGCTGCCTGGGCCGGCGTCGACCCAGCTGGCGATCTACTGCGCCTGGCGGGTCAGGGGCCGCCCCGGCGCGCTGGTCGGCGGCGTCGCGTTCATCGCGCCCGGGCTGGTCCTGATCCTCGCGCTGGCCGCGCTGTTCCTCGCCGGATCGCCGCCCAGGTGGGTGCGGGGCGCCGGCGCGGGCGCCGGCGCCGCGGTCGCGGCGGTGGCCGTGCAGGCGGGCTGGAGTCTGGTCCCAGCCAGCTGGGCGAGCGCGCGGCGCAGCGGCCGGGTCCGCTGGCTGCTCTACCTGGCCGCAGGGGCGGCCGCGGCCGCCACCGTCGGCCCGTGGCTGGTGGTCGTCCTGCTGGCCTGCGGCGCGATCGAGCTGGCCGCGCAGCTCGCCGGTCGCGGCGGCACCAGCGCCCGGACGCTGCTGCCGTTGCCGCCGCTGGCGGCCGCCGGCGCCGGCATCGCCGGGGGGGTGCTGCTGTCGCTGGTCTGGGTGGCGTTCAAGGTCGGCGCGCTCTCCTACGGCGGCGGCTTCGTGATCATCCCGCTGATGCAGGCCGACGCCGTCGGCCACTACCACTGGATGAGCGGCGGGCAGTTCCTCAACGCGGTCGCGCTCGGCCAGGTCACCCCCGGTCCGGTGAC
>DASYRU010000325.1:0-3347 GCA_036004165.1 Actinomycetota bacterium | reverse complement strand
CAGCTCCGCGGTGAACAGCGGGTTGCCGCCGGTGCGGCGCTGCAGCGCCCCGACCGTCGCCGGGTGGGCCGCCACCCCGGTGGCGTCCTCGACCAGCGCGGCGACCTCGGCACCTGCCAGCCCGGTCAGGGAGAGCGGCGGTGCCGCCCTGGCGAGGTCGACGACCAGCTCCACCACGGGGTCGTCCTGGGCCAGCTCCGGGTCGCGGTAGGTGGCGACCACCAGCAGGCGGCTGGCCTGCAGGTCCCTGGCGAGGAACCGCAGCAGCAGCAGGGAGGGGACGTCCGCCCACTGCAGGTCGTCGACCACCAGCAGCAGCGGGTCGCGGGCCGCGGTGCGGCGCAGGTAGCCGGCGACCGCGTCGAACAGCCGGAAGCGTGCCTGCTCCGGTTCCAGCCGGGGCGGCTCCGTCGGCGCCGCCGGCAGCAGCCCGGCCAGCTCGGGCGCGAGCCGCACCAGCTCGCCGGCACCCAACCCCAGGTCCGCGGCCAGCTCGGCTCGTTCCCGCCCGGCGGTGCAGCCGCGCAGCACCTGCACCCAGGGCCAGTAGGCGGGGGCGCCGCCGCCGTCCCAGCAGCTCGCCCACACCACCCTGGCGCCCAGCGCCGGCGCCCGCGCCGCCAGCTCCGCGGCCAGCCGGCTCTTGCCGATGCCGGCCTCCCCGGTCACCAGTGCGAGCATCCCCCGCCCGGCGACCGCGTCCCGCAGCGCCGCCTCCAGCTCCCGCAGCGGCCCGTCCCTGCCGACCAGCCGCTGCCCGGCCCTTCCGCCCGTCATCCGGCACCTCCCTGGAGCGGCGGTCAAGTATCGGTGCCGCGCCTCGAGCACCTGCGGTGGCTGGTTGCGGTGACGGCGCGCGCCGCGGGTACTTGGCCGGCGCTCTCGGCCACCAGCCTAGTCGGAGGCGGCCGGGCCGCGACAGCGGAGCCGCCACGAGCCGGGTCGCCGACGCGGCCGGTCTAGGAGCGGCCTCGCGCGGGAATGCTGGTCCACGCCGAGGTCGCCCACGAGCGCGGCAAGCAGCCATGGAGGTGGTTTGGTGGCGCGGGTGGAGGACTGGTTCCTGACCGCCGAGGAGCGGGGCAACCCGGCCACCGCCGTCGACCGGCGGCGCAGCGACGGCCGCGCCTGGACCGAAGGGAACCGGGTCGAGGCGCTGGTCCACGGCGCCACCTACCATCCCCGCCTGCTGGCCGCCACCCGCCTGCTTCGGGAGGGCGACCTGCTCGGCCTGACCGACTGGCGGGGCGATGCCGACCAGCGCCTGGACGGAGCCGGGACCGAGCTCGGGGCGGTCCTGGCCGGCCTGGCCAGGCGGGGCGTGCAGGTTCGCGGTCTGCTGTGGCGCTCCCATCCCAGCAGGGCGCACTTCAGCGAGGAGCAGAACCTCCACCTCGGCGAGGTGGTGAACCAGGCCGGTGGGGAGGTGCTGCTGGACGAACGGGTCAGGGGGCCTGGCAGCCAGCACCAGAAGCTGGTCCTGCTCCGCCACCCCGGCCGGGAGGACGAGGACGTCGCCTTCCTCGGCGGCATCGACCTCTGCCACAGCCGGGGGGACGACGAGAGCCACCTCGGCGACCCCCAGTCGCTACCGATCGACGAGCGCTACGGCCCCCGGCCGCCCTGGCACGACGTGCAACTGGAGGTCCACGGCCCGGCGGTCGGCGACCTGTGGCACTCCTTCCGCGAGCGCTGGGAGGACCCCACCCCGCTCGACCACCGTAACCCCTGGCGGGCCCGGCTGACCCGGCGGGCCCGCCAGCCGCGGCGCCCCGGGCCGCTGCCGCGCGTGCAAAGCGACCCGGGCCCGGCCGGTCCCCACGCCGTGCAGGTGCTCCGCACCTACCCGGCCAAGCGCCCGCGGCTGCCGTTCGCGCCGGCCGGCGAGCGCAGCGTCGCGCGCGCCTACCACAAGGCGCTGCGGCGAGCCCGGCGGCTCGTCTACCTGGAGGACCAGTACCTGTGGTCGGAGGAGGTGACGCAGGTGCTCGCCGACGCCCTACGCCGCTCGCCGGAGCTGCGGCTGATCGCGGTCGTCCCCCGCTACCCCGACCAGGACGGCCGGCTGACCGGCCCGCCCAACCGCATCGGCCAGCAGGCCGCGCTCGACCTGCTGCGGGCGGCGGGGGGCGACCGGGTCGCCGTCTACGACCTGGAGAACGAGCAGGGCACGCCGATCTACGTGCACGCCAAGGTCTGCGTGATCGACGACGTGTGGGCGGCGGCCGGCTCCGACAACCTGAACCGGCGCTCCTGGACCCACGACGCCGAACTCGGCGCCGCCGTGCTCGACCAGACCCGCGACGAGCGGGCGCCGCGCGACCCGGCCGGCACGGGCGACGGCGCGCGGGTGTTCGCCCGCGAGCTGCGCCTGCGGCTGTGGCGGGAGCACCTGGGCCGCGGGCCGGGCCAGGACGGCGACCTGCTCGACCCCGCCGAGGGCTTCGCGGCCTGGCGGGAGACGGCCGCGGCGCTGCGCGCCTGGCACGACGGCGGCCGGCGTGGGCCGCGGCCGCGCGGCCGGGCCCTCGAGCACCGGCCCGGCCGCGTGCGGCCGTGGGCGGCCTGGTGGGCATGGCCGGTCTACCGGAAGCTGGTCGACCCCGACGGCCGACCGTGGCGCCTGCGCCGCTCCGGCGGCTACTGAGCCCGGACAACTCCGACCAGTTCAAGGGTTTCACGTGGAACGCGCCTGTCGAGCCAGACCAGGAGGAGTGGACTAGTCCACTCCTCCGCCGGCCGGGGTGAGGCGTTCGGCCAGGAAGGCGATCGCGATCGGATAGCGGTACTCGATCCCCTCGTGGGTGGCGTCGAACAGCTCGAAGACGTGCTCGATGCCGAGGGCGTCCAGTTCGGCCGAGAAGGCGGCGGCGCCGAGGTCCAGGAAGTAGTCGTCCTGACGTCCGGCGTCCAGGTAGATGCCGCGGAGCGAGCGCAGCACCTCGGCGTGGCCGGCCGCCATGCGGACCGGGTCAAGGGCGAGCCAGCGTTGCCACACCTCGTCCCTGAGCCGGCCGGTGGCCGGGTCGAACGGCATGGTGACGGTGCCGTCCGGCTCGGCCGAGTAGCAGGCCGCCATCGCCCAGACGTTGAGCAGGGCGCCGTCGTGCTCCTTGGAGAAGGCGGGCCGCGAACGGAAATCGGCGAAGAAGCGGTCGTAGGAGCCGCCGTAGTGGTCGCGCAGGGCGCGGGTGGCCCTGGCGACGTCCGGCAGGTAGCAGAACTCGAACAGGGCGTCGCCGGCGTGGCTGGCGAGGGCGCCGAACACGTCCGGCCGCAGCATCGGCGCGACCATCGCGCCGTAGCCGCCGCTGGACTTGCCGGTGATGCCGCGGTGCTCGCGGGCC
>DASYRU010000324.1:0-7162 GCA_036004165.1 Actinomycetota bacterium | reverse complement strand
GTCCGCAGGGTGCGGGTCGACCTCGACAACCTGATCCTCACCCTCGGGTTTCTCCACGGCCTCGATCTCCTGGTTCGCGGCTTGGCGCTCCGCGGCGTCACGCGCATCGCCGTGGAGAACCCCTCGATTCCCGAACAGATCGCGATTGCCCGTGCGCACGGGATGCAGGTTCGACCGGTCGTGGTCGACGAGGCCGGTCTGGTGGTCGCGGAGCTGCTCGACTCCGACGCCGAGGCGGTGATCGTCACTCCCGCGCACCAGTTCCCGCTCGGTGCCGTCCTCAGCCCCGAGCGGCGGCGGGCGCTGGCGGCCTGGGCCAGGCAGCGGGACGCGCTCATCGTCGAGAACGACTACGCCGCCGAGTTCCGCTACGACGGGCCACCGATCGGAGCGGTGCAGGGTCTCGCGCCAGAGCGCACGGTGTATCTCGGCACCACGAGCAAGACCCTGGCCCCCGCCGTCCGCCTTGGCTGGATCGCCGCGCCCGCCGAGGTCACCGGCGCGCTCGCGGACGCCCACCTTGAGGGAAGCGGCGGCGTCACCGGCCTCAACGCGCAAGTGTTCGCCCGGCTGCTGCTGTCGGGCGGCTACGAGCGGCACGTCCAGCGCTGCCGGCGCGAGTACCGGCGCCGACGCGATGCGCTGGTCGAGGCGATCTCGGCGGAGCTGCCGCAGCTGCGAGTCCTCGGCGCCGCCGGCGGCCTCCATCTCACCCTGCAGCTTCCCCCAGGCTGCGACGCCGATCGAGTCGCGGAGGCGGCCAGATCGGGGGGCGTCGTCCTTCGTCCGCTGTCCTACTACGCGCACCGCCCGATCGAGCAGGAGCCGGGGCTGGTGCTGGGCTACGGCCGGCTGCCGCTGCCCAGTGTGCCCGGCGTCGTCGGCGCGCTGGCGTGGGCCCTGCAGCGCGCGTAGCCGGGCGGCCGCAGCGCTTCCAAAACCTATGGCGGTATGTTTTACAATGCCATCATGGACCCGGCGCGACGCGAGCAGGACCTGGCGGCGATCGCCATGCTGCGGGAACCGGTCCGGCGGGAGCTGTACGACCACGTCGCCGCCCAGGAAGGCGAGGTCAGCCGCGACCAGGCGGCCGCGGTGGTCGGCGTGCGGCGCGGCCTGGCCGCCTTCCACCTGGACAAGCTGGTCGAGGCCGGGCTGCTGGAGGCCAGCTTCGGCCGGCAGGGCCGCCGCGGCGGCCCCGGCGCGGGTCGCCCCGCCAAGCTCTACCGCCGCGCCGCCGGTGAGGTCTCGGCGACCCTGCCGCCGCGCACCTACCAGACCGCGGCGCTGCTGCTCGCCGAGGCGGTCGAGCAGGCAGGCGCCGACCCGGAGCTGTACGCGGCCGCCAGGCGCTCGGGCGAGGCCGCCGGCCGCCGGGCCGCCGCAGGCGGGAGCCGACCGACGGTCGAGCGGTTGCTGGCGGCGCGCGGCTACCAGCCCTACCGGGACGGCGGCCTGCTGCGGCTGCGGAACTGCCCGTTCGCGGTCCTCGCCGGGCAGTTCCCGGTGCTGGTCTGCGGCATGAACCTCGCGATGATCGAAGGGCTGCTGGCCGGCCTCGGCGACGCCGCCGGCGCCGCCGCGATGGACCCCGCCCCCGGACGCTGCTGCGTCGCCATCCATGATCGACGAAGGGAGCCCTGACGATGGCCGAGCCGACCCACCATCACCTCGCGCAGGTGAACGTCGCCGTGCTGCGGACGCCGCTGGACGCGCCGGAGCTGGCCGGCTTCGTGGAGCTGCTGGCGCCGATCAACGCGCTGGCCGACCGCAGCCCCGGGTTCGTCTGGCGCCTGCAGACCGAGGACGGCGACGCCACCGCGGTGCGCGCCTTCGACGACGACCGCATGCTGGTCAACCTCTCGGTGTGGGAGTCGCTGGAGGCGCTGCGCGATTTCGTCTTCGCCAGCCGCCACCTGGACGCGATGAGGCGCCGGCGCGAGTGGTTCCACCGCCTCGCGATCCCCTACCTGGCGTTGTGGTGGGTGCCGGCCGGGACCGTCCCCACGGTGGCCGAGGCCAGGAGCCGGCTGGAGCTGGTGCAACGCCAGGGGCCCGGCCCGGACGCCTTCACCTTCCGCGAGCCCAGCCCCCCGCCGGATCCGCCTCACGACGCCAACGAACTCGGCAACTCGACGCGGTTGGCATAGGCCAACCAGCGCACGTCGCACCCGGGGCACGACCACTGGATCGGACGTTCGGCCTCATGGCGGGTGGCGCGTTGGGGGCCGACCTCGGCCCCGCACGACCAGCACTGGCCGTAACACCGCCAGGCTCTCACGGTCGGGTTCACGATGCGGTACCTCCTCAGGCCCTGCCTACCATCCAGATCCCGCTCGGGCCCTGCCTGATACGGCCCGGGAAGCCAAGTTCGCCACGGCCGGCTACCGAATCGCCAACGAGCTCGCGCTAGGACCCAGCCGGTCGGTCGCCGTCCTGGGCAGCGACCACGCGCTCCAGGACCAGCGCGACCCCGTCGTCGACGTTGGCCGCGGTGACCTCGTCGGCGGCCGCCAGCACCTCGTCGGCGGCGTTGGCGACCGCCACCGAACGACCCGCCCAGGCGAGCATGGCCAGGTCGTTGGGCATGTCGCCGACCGCGACGACCTCGTGTGGCCGGATGCCGAGACGGCGGCACAGCCGCTCCAGGGCGAAGGCCTTGGTCACCCCCGGAGCGGAGATCTCCACCACCCGCGGGCCCGCCCAGGTGACCACCGCCTGCTCGCCGACCGAAGCCCTGGCGCGGCCGGCGACCTCGGCGAACGGCAGGGTCGGGTGGCGCAGCAGCAGCTTGGTGACCGGGCCGGTGATCAGCTCCAGCGCGTCGGCCTCGAGCGCGTCCGGGGCGGCGGGCAGCAGGCCATCGGCCCAGCCGGCCTCCCGGCCGAAGCCACCCTCCAGCTCGACCGCGAACAGCGCCCCGGGGATCGCCGCACGCAGCGCGCGGACCAGCCGGACGGCGAGGTCGGCGGCCAGTGGGGTCAGGTCGACGATCGTGCCCGTGTCCAGGTCCCACACCACCGCCCCGTTGGCGCAGATGGCGATGCCGCCGACACCCAGGCGCTCCGCGATCGGGCCCAGGTTGCGGGGTGGGCGGCCGGTGACCAGCACCAGGGTGATCCCTGCCCGGCGGGTGGCGAGGATGGCGGCCATGGTCCGCTCCGAGACCGTCTCGTCCGGCCGGAGCAGGGTGCCGTCCAGGTCGCTTGCGACCAGCTTGATGGGGCGCACGTCGCTCTCCACGGTAGCGGGCGCAAATCCCATCGCCCGCTGGGCGCGGCTGTGGCAGGCTGGTGGGCTCGTGTGCGCGTACTGGGCGATGCTGCTGGCCGGCTTCCGCCGCCAGGCGACCTACCGGCTGGCGATGGTGAGCGGGCTGGCCACCAACGCCTTCTTCGGGGTGGTGCGGACCGCGATCTTCCTGGCGCTGTACCGCCAGCGCGACCAGGTGGGCGGCCTTGACCTGCGCGACGCGCTCACCTATGTGTGGCTGCTGGAGGCGCTGTTCGGAGTGATCTGGGTGAACTGGATCTGGGAGACGGCCGAGTCGATCCGCTCCGGCGACTTCGTGATCGAGCTGCTGCGCCCCGGCGACCCCTACCTGCGCCTGCTCACGTTCGACCTTGGGCGGACCTTGAACCTGCTGGCGGTGCGGGCCCTCCCGCCGCTGACCGTCGCCTGGCTGGTGCTGCCGCTGCGCCTGCCCGGCAGTCCGGCCGGGCTGGCCCTGCTCGCCCTGAGCTGCGTGCTGGCCGCCGTCGTCGGCTTCCAGGTGCGCTTCCTGTTCGGCGCGGCCGCCTTCTGGACGCCCGACTACCGTTCGGTGTGGATGCTGGTCTTCCCGGCCGTCTGGCTCGCCTCGGGGTTCATGATCCCGGTCGACTACTTCCCGGCGGCGCTGCGGGTGGCGGCCAGCGCGAGCCCGCTGTTCGCGCTGGTGATGGCGCCGGTGCGGGTGGCCACCGGCCGGTCGGTGGGGTTGGCGCTGGCCAGCCAGGTCCTCTGGGTCGCGGGGCTGTGGGCGGCCGGGCGGCTGGTGCTCGCGCTGGCCGGGCGGCGGCTGGTGGTCCACGGTGGCTGACGGCCTGCTGGTCTACTGGCGCCTGGCGTCGGCGTCGGTGCGGGCCCACATGCGCCGGCCCGTGTTCCTGGCCGTGCGCACCGTGGCCGCCGGGCTGATCGTGGCCGTCGAGGTGGCCGGCGTGGTGCTGCTGCTCGACCGCTTCGGGACCATCGGCGGCTGGCGCGCGCCCGAGGTGATGCTGCTGTTCGGGCTGGCCTTCGCGAGCCAGGGGCTGGCGCTGACCTTCGGCAACCGGCTGGAGGCCGACAACCTGTCCCTGCTGGTCCGCAAGGGCACCTTCGACCAGGTGCTGACCAGGCCCACCTCGCCGCTCGGCTGGCTGGTGGCCAGCTACGTCGACGCCCGCTTCCTGGGGCGGCTGCTGGCCGGGTTGGGCGCGGTGGCCTGGGCGGCCGACCGTGCCGGGTTGGCCTGGACGCCCGGGCGGGTGGGGCTGGCCGCGCTGGCGGTGGTGTGCGCCGCCGCGGTGATCTTCGCGGTGCTGCTGCTGGCGGCCGCGTTCACCTTCGTCACCGTGCAGGGCACCGAGGCGGTCAACGTGCTGGTCTACGGCGGCACCTACCTGGCCAGCTACCCGATGCAGATCTACGGCTCGGCCCTGCGGCTGGTGTTCGTCTGGGTGGTGCCGGTGGCGTTGGCCATCTACGTGCCGGCGCTGGTGCTGCTCGGCCGCCAGGGACCGCCTGGCCTGCCCGCGTGGCTGGTATGGCTGACCGTGCCGGTGTCGGCCGGCTTCCTGGCGGTCGGCGGCCTGGCCTGGCGCAGCGGCGTCCGCCACTACGTGGGGGCCGGCTCGTGACCGCGATGATCGAGGTGGAGGGGTTGCGCAAGGGGTTCCGGACGCGCGGGGGGCCGGTGGAGGCGGTGGCCGGGATCGACTTTCGGGTCGCGGCCGGCGAGTTCGTCGGCTACGCCGGGCCGAACGGGGCCGGCAAGTCGACCACCGTCAAGATGATGAGCGGCATCCTGGTGCCGTCCAGCGGCCGGGTGCTGGTCGACGGGCTGGTGCCTTCCAGGGAACGGCGGCGGCTGGCCAGGCGCATCGGGGTGGTCTTCGGCCAGCGCAGCCAGCTCTGGTGGGACCTGCCGCTGCGGGAGTCGTTCGAGCTGGTCGGCCACTTGTACCGTATCCCGGCGGCCGACCGGCAGCGGCGCATGGCCCGCCTCGACGAGGCGCTCGGGCTCGGGCGGCTGCTGCAGACCCCGGTCCGCTCGCTGTCGCTGGGGCAGCGGATGCGGGCCGAGCTGGCGGCGGCGGTGCTGCCGGCGCCCCGGGTGCTGTTCCTGGACGAGCCGACCATCGGCCTTGACGTGGAGGCCAAGGCGGCGGTGCGTGACTTCCTGCGGGAGCTGAACCGGGTCGAGGGCACCACCGTGATCCTCACCACCCACGACCTGGACGACATCACCAGGCTGTGCTCGCGGCTGATGATCATCGACCGTGGCCGGCTGATCTACGACGGCACCGTGGAGGAGCTGCGGTCCGCCTACGGGACCACCAGGGTGCTGGTCGTCGACCTGGTCGAGGACGAGCCGGTCGAGGTCAGCGGGGCGACCGTGGCCAGGGTGGAGGGCCGGCGGCGGTGGCTGGAGTTCGCCCGCGACGAGGTGAGCGCGGCCGAGCTGGTCGCCAGGGTCCTGGCCGGCCACGAGGTGGCCGACCTGACCCTGGAGGAGCCGGACATCGAGGACATCGTCCGGCGCATCTACCGCGGCGAGCGCCTGCCCTGAGCGCGGTCGCCCCTTGACGCTACCGCGTGGTCAACGCCCGCAGACTGCTGGCCGCCGGCTCCCCGACCTCCACCTCCAGCACGCAGTTGACCTGGACCGTCCCGTTCAGCGGACTGCCGGTGTTGTGGAGGATCCGCATATGGGTGAGGTCGGCGCGCAGGGCGGTGACCACCTGCGCGGGAATGTTCGGACCCGTTCGTGGGAAGGAGCCGGTGCAGGCGGCCCCGACCACGCCGTCGTCGGTGCCGGAGAACTCCGGCAGGCTGGTGTGGCCGTTGCTGACGAACACCTCGAAGTTGGAGAGCACGACGGTCGCTGTCGGCACCTGCGCCTGCGCCGACCAGGGGCGGCCGAGCGCCAGCGAGAACGTCAGCGCGGCCAACGTGAACGCCAGGATCGTGACGACGAGGCGACGATTGGACAGAACGGTGGACATGGGGGCCTCCCTCCCGTATGCGGCGATACGGGCAGGAACTCTCGCATGTGCGCAATTGCGCTACAAGGGGTCGGCCGCGCGGGCGCTGGCCCAGGCCTCCACCGCCGGGCGCAGCGCGCGGAAGGCGCGGCCCCGGTGGGAGGCCGCGTCCTTGGTCGCCGGGTCGACCTCGGCGCTGGTCAGCTCCCAGCCGTCGGGGACGAACACCGGGTCGTAGCCGAACCCGCCCTCCCCCCTCGGCGCCTCCAGCAGCCGGCCCTCCCAGACCGCCCCGGCGTGCCATTCGCCCAGCTCGGGGTCCACCAGCACCGCGGCGCAGCGGAAGCGGGCGCTGCGGCGCTCCGGCGGAACCCCGGCCATGGCCGCCAGGAGCTTGTCGAGGTTGGCGCGGTCGTCGGCGCCGGGGCCGGCGTAGCGGGCCGAGCGGACCCCCGGCGCCCCGCCGAGCGCGTCGACCTCCAACCCGGAGTCGTCGGCGGCCGCGGCAAGCCCCGACCAGGCCGCGTAGGCGTGCGCCTTGAGCAGCGCGTTCTCCAGGAAGGTCGCGCCCGTCTCCGCCACCTCGGGCGGCCGGCCGGGGCCCGCGTCGGCCAGTCCGACCAGCTCGACCGGCAGGCCGGCCAGGATCGCCCGCAGCTCGCGCAGCTTGCCGGGGTTAGCGCTGGCCAGCAGCAGGCGGGGTGGCTCCGGACTCACCTGGCCTGGCCGCTGCGACCGTCGCCGAGGTCGAGGGGCGCGGGGCCGAGCGCGAGCCGTCGCAGCGGCGGGACGTCCACCTCCTCGAGCATCCCTCCGAGCGCCTGCTTCTGGGCCCTGACCAGCGCGGCGATGCCGTCGCCCGCCAGGTCCAGCAGGGCGTCCAGCTCGGCGCGGCTGAACGGCTCCCGTTCGGCGGTGCCCTGGACCTCGAC
>DASYRU010000323.1:0-2832 GCA_036004165.1 Actinomycetota bacterium | reverse complement strand
CGGCCAGGTGCTTGAGCAGCGCGCCCTGCACGGGCGCGGCGGCCTTCAGGTCGAGCCGGCCACACAGTGCGACCACGACGATGTCGTCCTCGACGGCAGAATGCTGGATATCCACGACCCCCCTGGCGCCGTCACGGCACGGCATCGGAGCGAGTCGTTCCCAATCCGCTCTCGGTTCAAACCCGACCAGCGTCGCTCGACCGCCAGACGCCGCAACCCGCTGGGCTACGGGTCGGAGCGGTCGTGGAAGTCGGTGGCGAACGCGACGGTCGTGGGACGCGGCGTTTGAGGGATGCGCCTAGGCGCTGCGGCGGTCCTGGTGCTGGCTCCTCGGATGCCGCCGCCGGCGGCGCGCCGGCTCGGCGTCCCAGCCGTCATGCAGCGAGCAGTGCCTGCTGGGGTTGTAGCGCGAGAGTCGCACCTGGCAGCCCTCTGCCGCGCAGGTCCGAACCCCCGCGATGGCGCGGACCTCGACCGGGGCTCCCGGTGGGCGCCGCACGAGCTTTCGCCGGATCACCATGCAAGTAGTCTTCCGCAACCAAGGCGAGGGCAAACCAGGAGGACAGGGATGCTCGGCCACATCACCGACCCGTGCCCGGCCGCGGGCAAGGTGGTGCTCACCCGCTAGGCGTCGGCGGCCAGGCGGCGGGACAGCTCCACCCAGGCGTCGAGGGCGTCGCGGGCGCGGCCCTGGTCGAGCGAGCGGGCGGCGGCCTCCAGCCCGTCGGCGAGGCTGAGGGCGGCGTCGGCGGCGACCAGGGCGGCCGCCGTGTTGAGCAGCACCATCTCCCGAGGCGGACCGCCGTGCCCGGCCAGCACCTCCTTGGCGATGGCCACGTTGCGCTCCACGTCGCCGCCGAGCAGGTCGGCGGGGTCGGCGGCGGCGATGCCGAGCTCGACCGGGTCCACCACCAGCTCGCGCACCCCGTCCGCGCTCACGTCCAGCACCGTCGAGGTGGTGGTGGTGGTCAGCTCGTCAAGGCCGTCGTGCCCGTAGAAGACCAGCGCGTGCCTGGTGCCGGTGCGCCGCAGCACCTCGGCCATGATCGGGGCCATCCGCGGGTCGGCCACGCCGAGGGCCTGATGGGCGGCCCTGGCCGGGTTGGTCAGCGGCCCGAGGAAGTTGAACACCGTCGGCACTCCCAGCTCCCGCCGTGGCACGGCGGCGTGCCGCATCGCGGGGTGGAACACGGGCGCGAAGCAGAAGCCGATGCCGAGCTCGGCGATGGTGGCCGCGACCGCCTCGGGCGGCAGTGAGATCGCCACCCCCAACGCCTCCAGCAGGTCGGCGCTGCCGCAACGGCCGGAGGCGGCGCGGTTGCCGTGCTTGGCCACCCGCTGGCCGGCGCCGACCGCCACCAGCGCGGCCAGCGTCGAGACGTTGAAGGTGCCTGCCCGGTCGCCCCCCGTGCCGCAGGTGTCCAGCAGCGGGCCGGGAACCTCCAGCGGCGCCGCGGCGGCCAGCATGGCCCTGACCATCCCGGTCACCTCCGCCGCGGTCTCCCCCTTGATCCGCAGCCCGGTGGCGAACGCGGCGATCTGCGCCGGCGTGGCCTCCCCGGCAAGCACCGAGCCCATGGCGGCGGCGGTATCGGCCTCGCTGAGGTCCTCACGGCGCAGGAGCGGACCGAGCACGGCGGGCCAGGCGAACGGATCGGACACGGCGGGCTCCCGGTCACATCGGGGCTGTTCGCGCCAAGCCTAATCGATCGGGACCCGGAGGCCGGGCGGCGGGCGGCCTGGCAGCATCGCCCGGGTGAGCTCCGCCTGCCGCATGGCGCCCTTCGCCTCCTCCCGCTCGCCGAGCTGGGTCCATGCCTGCGCCTCGTGCAAGGCCAGCTGCACGGCCACCGGGCTGGCCGGCGGCGCCCGGTCCTGCCCGGCCCTTGCCAGCTCCAGCGCCTCGGCGAAGCGGCCGTCGACCAGCGCCCACCAGGCCAGCGCCTCCAGCGTCCAGGCGGCCAGCTCGGCGTCGCCGGCCTGGCGGGCCAGCCGCTGGGCGGCGTCGCGGTTGGCCTCGGCGGCCTCCCGCTCCCCGTGGTCGAAGTGCAGCCGGGCCAGCAGCATCGAAAGCCAGCCGGCGGCCACCAGCAGCCGCCGCCGCTGGGCGACGGTCAGCCGGCCCTCCAGCAGGCGCCCGACGTAGCCGAGCTGCGCCCGCACGGTGGGGACCAGCGCGGCCGGCGGGGTCCCAGGGGCGGCACGGCGCAGCCGCCCGACCGCCCGCTCGACGCCCGCCACGGTCCCCTCCCCGACGTCCGAGGCCTCCACCCGCCTGGCCAGCTCCATCGCCTCGACCACCGGGTCGGGCCAGGCATCCCTGGCCGGCGCGGCCTCGCCGTCGGCACCGGCCGCTGGCGTGGGCGGGCGGGGTGTGGCGCCCAGCGAGGCGCGCATCTCCCACTCCTGGTCGGCGAAGCGCCACAACCCGACCAGCGCCCCGGCGCCGTCCAGCGCCCGGTCGCACCGCTCCAGCAGCTCCCGCGAGGGCCGCACCGCCGCCCGTTCGACCGCGCCGACGTAGGAGCCGTCGTAGCCGGCCAGCCGGCCAAGCTCGTCCTGGGACAGCCGGCGCAGGGCGCGCAGCCGCCGCAGGACGGCGCCGAGGCAGGCGGCGAGCGACTCGCCAGGGTCGAGCGGCCGCGTCTGCGGCATCCCGCCTCCTTCGGCACGGCGATGCGAATGGTTGGCGAATCGCAAAACGTTCGCCAAATCGGCATGGACACGGCCGTTCGCCCAGGTCAGCTTGACGCCCGAAGCGTTCCGGCTGGCCGCGAACCTACCAGCCAGCAGTGACAAGGAGGTCGTACCGGTGCGCGCGATCGTGATCGT
>DASYRU010000322.1:0-7467 GCA_036004165.1 Actinomycetota bacterium | reverse complement strand
CAGCCGGTCCTCGACGTGCTCCGGGCCCCACACGGCGGCGCATTCGAGCCCGCGGAGCTCCTCGCCGGTGGCTGGCGTCTCGTGCGACTGGCCGGTGGCGGGTCGGGACGTGTAGATGAACAGCTCGCCGCTCAGGGCGTCCTGACGGAAGTAGCGCTGCTCCCTGCCCGTCTCGCTGTCGGCCAGGGGGAGGGCGCCGACGCGTGGCCAGTGGTTGCGCCGGAAGGCACGATCCATGACCCACAGGCGGAATGCGACCGGCGTCGAGCGCAGCACCCGCACATCGGTCAGCTCCGCCTCGACGGCCAGGTCGAAGAACTCGACCTCCACACCTTCGAGCTGGCGCCCGTAGGCCATCCGGCCGTCGCGCAAATCGATCTTCACGACCGCGCCCGGCTCTCGTCCTCGGCCCGCCATGCAAGCCAAGGTAGCAGCTCGTGGTCCCAGCCCTTAGAGCAGGTCCTCCAGGGACGGGCCGCGTTTGCGCTCGCTGCGCTTGAGGGCGTCCTCGAAGCTGGGCCCGGTCGGCTTGCGGCCCAGCGCCTCGGCCAGCGGGTCGCGCTCGGCCACGTCCTTGCCCGCCCGCAGCAGGTCCTCCAGCGAGGCCCGCTCGCGGCCCTCCAGGCGCAGCCGGATGGCGGTCAGGGTGGCCGCCTGGTCGGCCTCCAGCCCGTGGCGGTTGTGCAGCTGGGTCAGGGCCAGCTCGGCCCGGCGCAGCAGCTCCTCATCGACGCCGGCCCTGCCGGCGCTGTCGTCGGCCATGTCATCCCCCTTCGGGTGCTCCGGCCGAGGTTACAACCGCCTGGCGGCCAGCTCGGCGGCCTGGCTGCGCTCGCCCTTGATCAGGGTGACGTGCCCGAACAGGCCCTCGCCCTTGAGCCGCTCGACCAGGGCGGCCACGCCGGAGTCGGGGTCGACGTAGGGGTGGTCGACCTGGGAGGTGTCGTGGCACAGGACCAGCTTGGAGCCCTCGCCGAGCCGGCTGGCCAGCGAGCGCAGCACCCCGTACTCGACGTTCTGGGCCTCGTCGAGGATGGCGAAGGTGCGCGCGAAGGTGCGCCCGCGGATGAAGGTCAGCGGCTCCAGCTGCACGGTGCCGTCGTCCAGCAGCCCCTGGACCAGGTCCTGGGTGTAGCTCTCGCGCCGGTCGGTGTCGTGGCTGCCGCGGAACAGCTCGGCCAGGGTGTCGTGGATGGCCTTCATCCAGGGGGAGATCTTCTCGTCGATGTCGCCGGGCAGGAAGCCGAGGTCCTGGCGGCCGACGGGGACCACCGGCCGGAACACCAGCACCCGGTCGTAGGCCGACTGCTCGAGGGTCGACTCCAGGCCCGCCGCCACCGCCAGGTAGGTCTTGCCGGTGCCGGCGTTGCCCGCCAGCGACACCAGCGGCACCTTCGGGTCGCGCAGCAGGTGCACGGCGAAGTGCTGCTCCTTGGAGCGGGCCCGCACCCCGAACGTCTCCGGCGCCTCCCCCACCAGGGTCACCTCGATCGGCTCGCCGGCCGCGACCGTCTGCCGCACCTGGCCGAGGGCGCTCTGTTTGCCGGAGCGCAGCACCACGAACTGGTTGGCCCACAGCGGCTGGTCGGCGGCGATCTCGCCGCCGTGGCTGGCGTAGATGCCGTCAAGGCCGGCGGGCACCTCGATGGTGGCGACCCCCAGGTAGCCCTCCTCGATCGCCACCCGCTCGTGCCGGTACTCCTCGGCGGCCAGCTTCAGCGCCTCGGCCTTGATGCGCAGGCTGGCGTCCTTGGAGACCAGCACCACCCGGCGCTCGTCGCCCAGCTCCTTGGCGAGGTTGGCGGTGGTGGCCAGGATCCGGTTGTCGTCGGAGTCCGACGACAGCGCCTCCGGCAGGTCCAGGCGGGATGCCAGGCTGACCTCGACCCAGATGCGCCCGCCGCCGGGCAGCGCCACCCCCTCGGAGAGGTTGCCCTGCCCGCGCAGGGCCTCCAGCGTCCGGATCGCCCGCCTGGCGGACGCCCCGGTCTCGTCGGGGCGCGTCTTCAGCTTGTCGAGCTCCTCGACCACGGTGAGGGGGATGACGACGTCGTGCTCCTGGAAGCGGCCGGGGGCCTCCGGGTCGGCGATCAGCACGTTGGTGTCGAGGACGTAGGTCCGGAGCTGGACGCTGTCGCTCGGCTGACGGCTGGCTCGGGGCATGCACGACTCCTGTCGGTGGTCATCACGGTACCGGACCAGGAGGGACTTGCAATGACTAGTTAGGCTGAACTAGACTCCGCGCTGCGGGTACAGACCGCCCCCGCAACATGGGGGCGGCGGATCCGGGACCGCTTCTTCTCCGGCGGCCTGCTCTGGGGGATCAGGCCGTAGCGAGGGTCCTGGACCGCCGTAGGGGGCGGGAAGCGTCAGTCGCTCGCCCGGTGCCGACGCGACGACGCCGGGAGAAGGCCGCGGAGCCACCGCGGCCTTTTCTCTTGCCCGCCTCAGCCGCTGCCCGCTCCGGTCTCCTCGACCGCCCGCCGGATCTCCTCCAGGTCCTCGGCGCCGAGGCGCAGGTTGCCGGCGGCCAGCCAGCCGTCGACCTGGGAGGGCCGGCGGGCGCCGACGATCGCGCCGGTCACCCCCTGCTGCGCGACCACCCAGGCGACCGCGACCGCCGCCACCGTGACGCCGTGGCGCTCGGCGACCGGCTCGAGACGCCTCGCCAGCTCCAGGTTGGCCGACAAGGCCGGCTCCTGGAAGTTGGGGTTGCGCCGGCGCCAGTCGTCCTCCGGCAGCTCCCGCACCCTGGCGGCCTCGAAGCCGCCGGACAGCAGCCCGGACTGCAGCGGGCTGTAGCCGATCACCCCGGTGCCGTGGTCGGCGCACCAGGGGATCAGATCCGCGGCCGCCTGCCGGTTGAGCAGGCTGAACGGCGGCTGCAGCGAGTCGACGTGGCGGATCCGCTCGCAGCGCTCCAGCAGCTCCAGGTCGAAGTTGCACACCCCGGCCCAGCGGACCGTGCCCTCCTCGACCAGCTCGGCCATGGTCTCCCAGGACGCCTCCACCGGGGTGCCGGTGGCCCGGTCCGGCCAGTGGAACTGGTAGAGGTCGACGTGGTCGGTGCCGAGCCGCTTGAGGCTCTGCTCCAGCTCGAAGCGGATCGAGTCGGGCCGCAGGTCGTTGCGCACCTCGTTGCCGGCGCTTCCGTACCAGCTGCGGCCGCACTTGGTGAACGCCAGGATGCCGTCGCCGTGCTCCCGCAGCACCTGGCCGACGACCTCCTCCGAGTGGCCGAGCCCGTAGACCGCGGCGGTGTCGACCCAGTTGATGCCGGAGTCGAACGCCCGGTGCAGGGCCGCGATCGACTCGTCGTCGTCCTGCGGGCCCCAGCCGAACTGCCAGGGGCCGCCCATCGCCCAGGCGCCGATGCCGACCACCGAGATCTCCGGCCCGGCGCGGCCCAGCCTGCGGAACTGCATCCTTGGCCTCCTTGCAGCGGCTCCTCCGGTGCGCCCTCGCCACGGCGAGGCCGCGCGCGTCCAGGCTATACCGCTGCCCGCCCGCCGCTCTGGACGGCGAGGTCGACCGGCTGCAGGCGGTCGGAGGGCCGGTAGAAGCGGCCGACCTTGGCGCACGGGCGGCCCTCCCGCAGCACCACGTCGGCGGTGTAGTCGGCCATGCCCTTCAGCAGCGAGGAGCCGACCCCGTAGGAGTCGACCGGCGACCCGGCCGCCTCGAAGGCTTCGATGCGCTCGGCGGTGAAGCCGCCGGAGGCGATCACCCGCACGTGCCGGAAGCCCTCGGCGTCCAATGCCTGCCGGACCTTCGCCACCAGCCGGGGGTTGACCCCGGTGGGCTGGAAGTCCCCCAGCTCCGACCACAGCGAGCGGTCCACCATCGTGCTGGAGGTGTCCAGCCGCACCCCCCACAGCCGCTCCCCGAACGCCCGCGCGCACGCCAGCGACGTCGCCACCGAGTCGTTGTCGAAGTCGACCAGGGCGATCAGCGGCACGCCGGGGACGTGGCGGGCGAACGCCGCCACCGCCGCCACCGTGTCGCCCCTGAAGGTGGCGATCAGCGCGTGGGGGATGGTGCCGAGGCCGCGCTCGCCCCACCAGGCGGCCTGGGCGTCGGTGGCGACCCCCTGGGCGCCGCCGACGAAGGCGGCGTAGCCGTCGCCGCCCTGGGTCGCCCAGTGGTCGTAGCGGTCGCCGAAGAACAGCACCGGCTTGCCCTTGGCCGCGTCCACCACCTGGCGGACGTTCGTGGCGACCAGGGTCCTGCGTGCCAGCGCCCCCAGGTAGACGCTCTCCAGGTGGGCGACCAGCCGGTAGGGGGCGGTGATCTCCACCACCGGCTCCCAGGCGTCGACCTGGTCGCCGTCGCGCAGCGCCCGCACCTGCAGCTCGGCGCCGGCCGGCCGCCAATGCCGGTCGAACGCCGCCTCCGCTTCGACCTGGTTCCTGACCGCCTCCACGTAGGCGGCCCCGCCGACCGAGCGGGCCCGCCTGGTCTGGTTGCGGGCGTCCAGGTAGTCGGCGAACGCCCGGTCGGCGGCGTCGGTGTCGGCGAAGGAGCCGGCGCCGAGCGCGAGCACCGCAAGGGCCTCGTCGACCCCGCAGGCGACCATGCCATCGGCGCGCTGGAACACCTGCATGGTGACCTCGGTGTCGTCCGCCTCGGCGGCGAGGATGCGCCTGGAGCGGTCGAAGTAGACGGCGGCCCGGTAGCCGGCCCGCAGCTCCACCACGGGCAGGTCGAAGATCCACGCGGCCAGCCGCCCGTCGGGTGTGCGCGTCTCCATGACCGACAGTATGCCGTCGCCGGCGACCGTTGCCGGCCGTCCCGGCCGGAGGTAGCGTCGGACGCGCCGAGGAGTCGGGGGTGACGTGATGGCGTTCCGAGACGACGCGCGGGCGTTCGCCGAGCAGGCCCAGCGCGCGATCGGGCAGGGCCTCGAGCAGGTGCAGGAGCGGGTCGAGGAGCTGCGCCGGCGCAGGCAGTTCAACGACCTGGCACGGCAGCTCGGCCTGCTGGTGTACCGCGGCCGCCGGCAAGGCGGCGTCGACGAGGTCGCGGTGGCCCGGCTGGCCGCCCGCATGGCCGAGCTGGAGGAGGAGCTGAGCGCCTGATCACGCCCGCCCCGCGGTAGGATGCTCCCATGCACCAGCACGCACCCGCGACGTGACCCGCTTCCGGCGCCTGGCGCTGGTCACCACCGCAGCGACCTATCTGCTGATCGCGGTCGGCGGGCTGGTCCGCGCGACCGACTCCGGTCTCGGCTGCCCCGAGTGGGGGCCCACCTGTCACGGCAGGCTGGTGCCGCCCGCCAACGTCCACGCCTGGATCGAGCACTCGCACCGCGCCGTCGCCGGGATCGTGGTGGTGCTGGTCGCCCTGCTGGCCATGGCCGCCTGGCGGACCGGGCAGCGGCGGGCGGTCCGTGTGACGGCCGCCGCCGCCGTGGTCATGGTGCTCGCCCAGGCGATGATCGGCGCGGTGGTGGTCTGGTGGAAGCTGGAGGCCGAGTCGGTCACCCTGCACCTGGCCACCGCGCTGGCGCTGGTCGCCATGCTGGAGTTCGTCGCCTTCCGGGCGCGCTGGCCCGCCACGCCGCGCGAGGGCCGCTCCCGCCGTTTCGTGCGTCTGGTAGCGGCCGGAGCCGGCCTCACCTACCTGCAGATGCTGGTCGGTTCGACGGTGACCGGCCACGGGGCCGGGCTCGCCTACCCGCTGCAGGCGCTGCTGCCCGACCTCGGGCCGGGGGTGGCCCGCATCCAGCTCCTGCACCGGGCCCTCGCGGTGGTCGTCGGGCTGGTGGTGGTCGGCACCTGGCTGGCCGCGCGGCGCGCCGAGCGGGCCCACCCGACCGTGACCCGGCTGGCCGGCTACGCCAGCGGCCTGGTCGTGGTGCAGGTCGTCCTCGGCGCGGCCAACGTCGCCAACGGGCTGTCGGCGCTCACCGTGGTCCCCCACCTGGTCGTCGGCAGCCTGCTGTGGGGGACGATGGTCGCGCTGCTGCTGCACGCCGACCGCTTCGCCGGCGCCCCGCGCGACCCGGCGGAGCCGGAGCCGGCACCCGCCCGCGGCGCCCGCCAGTCGGTCGGCGCCTACTTCCTGCTCACCAAGCCACGCATCATCGAGCTGCTGCTGGTCACCACCGTGCCGACCATGTTCATCGCCGAACGGGGGGTGCCGTCCCCCTGGCTGGTGGCGGCGACGCTGTTCGGCGGTGCGCTCTCGGCGGCCAGCGCCAACGTCATCAACTGCTACCTGGACCGCGACATCGACGCGGTGATGCGCCGGACCGCCAGGCGGCCGCTGCCGGCGCACCGGGTCGAGCCGGCCGACGCGCTCCGCTTCGGGCTGGTGCTCGGCGTGGCCGGGTTCGCCTGGCTGTGGGCCGCCGTCAACCTGCTGTCGGCGGTGCTGGCCACCGCGGCGATCCTGTTCTACGTGTTCGTCTACACCCTTGGGCTCAAGCGCCGCTCCACCCAGAACATCGTGATCGGCGGCGCCGCCGGCGCGGTGCCGGTGCTGGTGGGCTGGTCGGCGGTCACCGGCCGGGTGGAGCTGCCTGCGCTGGTGCTGTTCGCGATCATCTTCTACTGGACGCCGCCGCACTTCTGGGCGCTGTCGCTGCGCTTCAAGGACGACTACGCCGCCGCCGGGGTGCCGATGCTGCCGGTGGTGCGGGGCGCCAGGGAGACCTCCAACCAGATCCTCTACTACACGGTGCTGCTGGTCACCGTCACCCTGCTGCTGGTCCCGGCGGGGCGCATGGGCGTGATCTACCTGGCCGCCGCGCTGGCGCTCGGCGCGGCGTTCATCTGGCGCGCGCTGGCGCTGCGCCGCGACCTCTCCGGCCAGCGCGCGATCCGGCTGTTCAGCTTCTCCAACACCTATCTGGCCCTGCTGTTCGCGGCCATGGCGGTGGACGCGATCGCCCATGCGGCAGGATGAAATCCGCAGGTCAAGCGCGAATTCACAAGGTCGGATCGAACTTGTGAGCCTCCCGGACCGCGGCTACAGTCACTCCATGTCCAGGTCAGCCAGCCCGCCGCGCCGCGGGCGACCCGCTCGGCTGATCGGCTTGGCGGTGGTGGCCGCCCTGCTGCTGAGCGGATGCGGCATGCTGAGTCCCGTCACCGAGCAGGGCCGCGACATCCGCGACCTCTACAACGTCCTGTTCGTGGCCGCCGCGGTCGTCTTCTTCCTGGTCGAGGGCGCGATCGTGTTCGCGGTGCTGCGCTACCGGCGCCGCGACGACGAGCTGCCACCCCAGTTCCACGGCAACAACCTGCTCGAGGTCGCCTGGACGGTGGGCCCCTTCCTGATCGTCGCCGCCCTGTTCGTGCTGACCTGGGGGGTCCTCAACCGGGTCGACGCCAGGGCCGACAACCCCCGTGTGACGGTCAACGTGGTCGCCTTCCAGTGGCAGTGGAGCTTCACCTACGCCGGCGAGAAGGTCCCTGCGGCCGAGGCGGGCCAGCCGGCCGAGGACCTCACCATCAAGGGCAC
>DASYRU010000321.1:0-3977 GCA_036004165.1 Actinomycetota bacterium | reverse complement strand
GACACCCACTACATCCCCTACGTGGTGGAGCCGTCGGCCGGGGTCGACCGCTCGGCGCTGGCGTTCCTGGTCGACGCCTACCGGGAGGAGGCGGCGCCGACCGCCTCCGGCGGGACCGAGCAGCGCACCGTGCTCCGCTTCGACCCGCGCCTCGCCCCGATCAAGGTGGCGGTGCTGCCGCTGTCCCGCAACGAGCAGCTGAACCCGATGGCCCGCGAGGTGGCGGCGTCGCTGCGGGAGCGCTGGATGATCGACTTCGACGACGCCCGCTCCATCGGCCGCCGCTACCGGCGCCAGGACGAGGTCGGCACCCCGTTCTGCGTGACCGTCGACTTCGACTCGCTCGAGGACCGGGCGGTCACCGTCCGCGACCGCGACACGATGACCCAGGAGCGGGTCGCCCTCGACCGGCTGATCGGCTACCTGGAGGAGCGCCTGCCGAGGTAGCGCGCTGTGGCGGTGCTGGCCGTGCTGGCCGCCGGGCCGGGCGTGGTGCCTGGCGTCCGGCCGGCCCTCGACCCCCTCGACCTCGCCCTGGTCAGGGGGGAGGCGGTCTTCGAGACCCTCCGCGTCTACGCCGGCCGGCCGTTCCGCCTCGGCGCCCACCTCGCCAGGCTGGCCGCCTCGGCCGCCGCGCTCGACCTGGCCCTGCCGGGCGGCCTGGAGGAGCTGGCCGGGCGCGCCGCGACCGCCGCCGGCGAACGCGACGCCGCCCTTCGCCTGATCTGCACCCGCGGCCCCGAGGACGCGCCGGTGCCGAGCGCCTTCGCGGTCTGCAGCGAGCTGCCGGCCGCATGGGAGCAGGAGCGCCGCCGCGGCCTCAAGTTGGTGCTGCTGACCCTGGCCTGCGACCCGCTGGTCCGGGCGGCGTCGCCGTGGCTGCTGCCAGGGGTGAAGAGCACCAGCTACGCGGTGAACATGGCCGCCCAGCGGACCGCCAGGGCCCGCGGCGCCGACGACGCGGTGTTCGTCGGGCTCGGCGGCGAGCTGCTGGAGGCGCCCACCGCCAGCCTCTGGTGGCGGGCACGGGACACCCTGTACACCCCGGCCCTGGACCTGGGCATCCTCGCCGGCGTCACCCGTTCGGCGCTGTGCGAGCTGGCGTCCGGGCTCGGGCTTCGGGTCCTCGAGGGAGTGTTCACCGCCGAGGATCTGGCTGGGGCCGAGGAGGCGTTCCTGTCCAGCTCGACCAGGGAGGTCATGCCGGTCGTCCAGGTCGACGGCGCCCGGGTCGGCGACGGCCGGCCGGGGCCGGTCGCTGCGGAGCTGCAGATGGCCCTCCGGCGTTTGGCCGGGGGCGAGCGGGCCTCCTAGGCTGTCCTGTCGCTCGCCGTAGGTGGGGCCGTCCGGGGCCGCCGCCCTCCCTCCGACAACTACAGTCGGTCGGTCGACGGCCCCGGACGGCCCTGATCCCGCCGCAGCTCTCCACGTCATCTCCGATCCCGCCGCAGCTCTCCACGTCATCTCCGATCCCTCTGCGGTGGCCGGGACCCTCTCCACGATCGCGGTGGGGGTCGTACCGTGGGGGGATGCGGTTGCGGTGGGAACGGTCGCGGCGCGGGTGGCGATGGTTGCTGGTCGGTGGGGCGGTGGCGGTGCTTGTTTCGCTGCCGGTACTGGTCGCTGCCAGGCCTGTCGGCGACCGGGAGATGGGGGCCGAGGAGCTGCTCGCCAAGGTGCGGGGCTCTGGTGGCGTGGCCTATCAGGGGTATGCGGAGTCGCGGGCGGGGTTGGGGCTGCCTGATGTGCCGCGGGCGGGGCGGGTGGTGGGGTTGCTGGGGGAGACCACCCGGATGCGGGCGTTCGTGGCGGGGCCGGAGGTGTGGCGGGTCGATGAGCTCACGCTGATTGGGGAGCGGGATCTCTACCATCAGGTTTGGGGGACCTGGCTGTGGGATTCGGGGGAGCGGCGGGCCGTGATCACCACGGGGGAGGCGGCGGTCCGGTTCGCCAGGCCTGCTGACCTGCTGCCGCCGGAGCTCGGACGGCGGGTCGCGGCTGCGGCCGAGGCTGGCGAGGTGAGCAGGATCGGGCCGCGCCGGGTCGCGGGGGTCCAGGCGCTCGGGCTGCGGATCATCCCGCGGTCGCAGGACACCACCGTGGGGCGCGCCGATCTGTGGGTCGACCAGGAGAGCGGGCTGCCGCTGGCGGTGGAGCTGACCGCCAAGGGGGCGGGCGAGCCGATCGTCACCACGGCCTTTCTCGACCTGCGCCGGCGGCCGCCGCGTCCCGGCGACCTCCGCTTCGCCGTCCCCGCCGACGCCGACATCCAGGTCGACGGCGCCCCCGATGTCGCCCGGACGATCGACCGCTTCTCCCCGTTCGTGCTGCCCGACGCGCTCGCCGGCCAACCGAGGCGCACCCGGGTCGGCAGCGCCGCCGCCACCTACGGTCGCGGCTTCGACCTGGTCGCGGTGCTCGCCTTCCCGGCGAGGTTCTCGCCGCAGACCCGCGACTTCCTCGACAAGGTCCCCACCAGGCCGGGCCCGTGGGGTGTGGCCAGCGTGGTCGCCACCCCGCTGCTCAACGGCATGGTGTTCGACCAGGGCGGGGTCGCCTACGCGCTCGCCGGCACCGTGCCGCAGCCGGTGCTCGAGCGGGTCGCGGCCACGCTCGCCCGCGAGGGGGTGGCGGCACGGTGAGCGTGATCCGCACCGAGGGGCTCACCAAACGCTACGGCAGGCTGGTGGCCGTCGACGGCCTCGACCTGGAGGTCCACCAGGGCGACCTGTTCGGCTTCCTCGGCCCCAACGGCTCGGGCAAGACCACCACCGTGCGCATGCTGCTCGGCCTGGTGTTCGCCACCTCCGGACGGATCCAGGTGCTGGGCCGGCCGATGCCGCGGGCCGCCGGCGCCGTGCTGGCAGAGGTCGGCTCGCTGGTCGAGGGGCCGGCCTTCTACCCCCACCTGTCCGGCACCGCCAACCTGGCGCTGTTCGACGCCGCCGGCCCCGCCGGCCCCGGCGGCGGCCGCGCCAGCCGGCGCCGGCGCATCCGGGACGCGCTCGGCCAGGTCGGGCTGGACGGGGTCGGACGCCGGCCGCTGAAGGCCTACTCGTCCGGCATGCGGCAGCGTCTAGGGTTGGCCGCCGCGTTGCTGCGCGCCCCCCGCCTGCTGGTACTGGACGAGCCCACCAACGGCCTCGACCCCCAGGGCATGCGGGAGATCCGCGACCTGCTGGCCGAACTGGCCGCCGGCGGCGTCACCGTGTTCCTCTCCAGCCACCTGCTGGCCGAGGTCGAGCTGGTCTGCACCAGGGCGGCGATCATCGACCGCGGCCGGCTGGTCGCCCAGGACCGGGTCGCCGCCCTGCTCGCCCCCACCGGACGGGTCCTGGTGACCACCCCGGACGTGGGCAGGGCGGCCGAGCTGGCCGCCGGGCTGGCGGGCGTCCGGCCGGGCGAACGGTACCCCGAGCGTCTGGTGGTGCACCTGGACGGCACCGTCCCGGAGGCGCTCAACCGCCACCTGGTCGCCGGTGGCGTGCGCGTGCGCGAGCTGGTGGTCGAGCGGCCCTCGCTGGAGGACGTGTTCCTGGACCTGACTGCTGCGGGGGGCTCCGCTCCCCGCAACCCCCCCGACCGGTTCCCCGCTGAATGGGGGCGCGGTGCTGCTGGTTGAGCTGCGCAAGCTGGTCGGACGGCCGCGCACCTGGGTGACGATCGCGCTGCTGGCCGGGCTGCCGACCCTGGTCGCCGGGTTCCTCAAGGTCAGCGGGATCGGCCCGCGGCCCGGGCAGGGCCCGGCGTTCCTGGCGCAGGTGCTCGACAACGGCGCCCTGTTCCCGGCCGCCGCGCTCGCCCTGGTGCTGCCGGTGTTCCTGCCGGTGGCGGTGGCGGTGGTCGCCGGCGACGCGGTCGCCGGCGAGGCCAGCGCCGGCACGCTGCGCTACCTGCTCACCAGGCCGGTCGGCCGGACCCGCCTGCTGGTGGTGAAGCTGGTCGTCACGGTCGTGTTCGTGTTCCTGGCGGTGCTG
>DASYRU010000320.1:0-3643 GCA_036004165.1 Actinomycetota bacterium | reverse complement strand
GCTGGGCCTTCTCCCCCTTGCCCCGCTGCAGCACCGAGCGGATCGACACCGCCTGCGCGGCGAAGGCGGCGGCCACCTGGGCGAGCACGCCGGGGCGGTCGGCCACGTCGAGCGCCACGTAGTACTGGGTGTCGACGTCCTCCATGCCGCGGACCCGGCGCTGGTACAGGCAGGTGCAGCCGACCCCGTGGGCGCCCTGCAGGCGCATGCGGGCGACGTCGACCAGGTCGCCGACGACCGCGGAGCCGGTCGGCCGCCCGCCGGCACCGCGCCCGTAGAACATCAGCCGGCCGACCGCGTCGGCTTCCACGAACACCGCGTTGTAGGCCTCGGTGACGCCGGCGAGCGGGTGGCTGTCCGGGACCATCGCCGGGTGCACGCGGGCGCTCACCTCCCCGTCGACCTCCTCGGCGATCGCCAGCAGCTTGACGGTGTAGCCCATCCGCGCCGCCGCCGCGATGTCGGCCGCGGTCACGTCGGTGATCCCCTCCCGGTAGACGTCGCCGGCCACCACCCTGGTGTTGAAGGCCAGGCTGGCCAGGATGGCGCACTTGGCGGCGGCGTCGAAGCCCTCGACGTCGGCGCTGGGGTCGGGCTCGGCGTAGCCCAGCTCGGTCGCCTCGGCGAGCGCCTCCTCGTAGCCGGCGCCGGTGGAGGCCATCCGCCACAGCACGTAGTTGGTGGTGCCGTTGACGATCCCGAGCACCCGGCGGACCCGGTCGCCGGCCAGCGACTCCTTGAGCGGCGCGACGATCGGGATCGCCCCGCCGACGGCGGCCTCGAACTTGAGGTCCACCCCGGCGGCGTCGGCGGCGTCGAACAGCTCGCCGCCGTGGGCGGCCAACAACTCCTTGTTGGCGGTGACCACCGGCTTGCCGAGCCGGATGGCCCGCAGGATGAGCGAGCGGGCCGGCTCGATCCCGCCCATCACCTCCACCACCACGTCGACCTCCGGGTCGGTGACCACCTCGGCGGCGTCGCCGCTGATGCGGGTGGGGTCGACGGCCGGGTCGCGCTTGCGGGTGACGTCGCGGACCGCGACCCGCTGCAACGCGATCGACACCCCGGCGCGGTCCCGCACCGGCGTGGCATGCTCCACCAGCAGCCGGGCCACGCCGGTGCCGACCACGCCGCAGCCGAGCATCCCGACCCTGAGCGCCTCCCCCACGTCCCCTCCCGTTCGTCCCTCCCGTTGCCGGCGCCATCTTGCCCGACCGGCAGCGCGAAGGCCCAGCCGCTCGACGAGCGGCGGCGCTGGCGCGACCTTGACGAGGGACTACATCCGCTCTGGGGCGTCCACGCCGATCATCGCCAGGGTGTTGGCGAGCACCTGCCTGGTGGCCTGGCAGAGCCACCAGCGGGCGCTCGACAGGCGCTGGTCGTCGCTCAGGACCCGGCAGTCTCCGTAGAAGCGGTGGAAGGCGGCCGCCAGGTCCTCCGCGTAGCGGGTCAGGCGGTGCGGGGCCCGCTGCCGGCTGGCCACCACCACCAGGTCCTCGTAGGCGGCGAGCTGACGCAGCAGCGCCGCCTCCATCGGGTGCTCGAGCAGCCCGAGGTCGGCCTCCTCCAGCGGCGCCGCCACGAACCCCACCTCGGCGGCCTGACGGATGACGCTGGCGATGCGGGCGTGGGCGTACTGGACGTAGTACACCGGGTTGTCCATCGACTGGCGGGTGACCGCCTCGATGTCGAACTCGATCGGGGCGTCGACCGAGTACCGCAGCATGGTGTAGCGGAAGGCGTCCTTGCCGACCTCGTCGAGCAGCTCGTCGACGGTGACGATGTCGCCAGCGCGCTTGCTCATCCGCACCGGCTCGCCGGCGCGCACCAGGCTGACCAGCTGGCCGATGATGAACTCGGTGGTGTCGTCGGGGTCGCCGAAGGCGCGTGCCACCGCCCGCAGGCGGGGGATGTAGCCGTGGTGGTCGGCGCCCCACAGGAAGACGAGCCGGTCGAAGCCGCGACGGCGCTTGTCCCGGTAGTAGGCGGCGTCCGCCCCGAAGTAGGTGGGCGCGCCGTTGGAGCGGATCAGGGGCCGGTCCTTGTCGTCGCCGAACTGGCTGGTGCGCAGCCAGGTGGCGCCGTCCCGGTCCTCGACCAGCCCCCGCTGGCGCAACTCCTCCACCGTGTCGGCGATCGCCCCGCTCTCGTGCAGCGTCCGCTCGGAGAACCAGACGTCGAACTCCACCCCGAGGCGGGCGAGGGTCTGCTTGATCTCGCCCAGCATGCGGCGGTAGGACCAGTCGGTGATCCGGGTGCGGCGCTCCCCCGCCGGCAGGTCCGCAAGGCGCTCGCCCTCCTCGGAGCGGAGCGCCTCGGCCAGCTCGACCACGTAGCCGCCCTGGTAGCCGTCGGCCGGAGGCTCGGCGGGCCGGCCGAGCAGCCGCAGGTAGGCGGCCTCCACGCTGGCGCCCAGCAGATCGATCTGGCTGCCGGCGTCGTTGAAGTAGTACTCGCGTTCCACCTTGTGGCCGGTGGCCGCGAGCAGGTTGGCGAGCGCGTCGCCCGTCGGGGCCAGGCGGGCGTTGCCGACGTGCAGGGGGCCGGTCGGGTTGGCCGAGATGAACTCGACGTTGACCCGTTCCCCGCCGCCGAGGTCGATCATGCCGAAGGCGGGCCCGGCGGTCACGATCCGGCGCACCAGGCCCTCGAACCAGCGCCGGGCGAGGCGGACGTTGACGAAGCCGGGCCCAGCCACCTCGACGCCGGCGACCCAGTCGGGGGCCTCCAGGTGGGCGACCATCGTCTCGGCGACCGTCCTCGGCGGCGCCTTGGCGGCCTTGGCCAGCACCAAGGCCACGTTGGTGGCCCAGTCGCCGTGCTCGGCCAGCCGCGGCCGCTCCAGGGTCGGCGCGGGGACCGCGTCCGGGTCGAGGGCCAGCGCCCCGGCGGCCGCGGCCCGGCGCAGGGCGGCGCGGAACAGCTCGGCGAGCTCGCGCTGCACCGGCAGCAGGCCCTCGGTCACGGCAGCCCCGACGCGGCCGCCCCGTCGCCCTGCTTGGCGAGGATGCCGGCCACCAGGTGGAGCAACTCGATGGGGTCGAACGGCTTGGTGACGTAGGCGGCGACCCCGAGGTCGTTGCCCTTCTGCACGTCGGCCTCCTGGGCCCGCGCCGACAACAGCACGATCGGCACCGGCCCCCCCGACCGTCCCGCCAGCCGGCGCGCCACCTCCCAGCCGTCCAGCTTGGGCATCATGATGTCGAGCAGCACCAGGTCCGGCCGGAAGCCCTCGAACAGCTTCAGCGCCTCCACCCCGTCAGAGGCCACCTCGACCCCGTAACCCTCCAGCTCGAGGTTGACCTTGAGGAGCTGCTGGATGACCTGGTCATCGTCAACGATCAGGATGCGAGCGTTGGGCATGCAAAAACGACCTGAGGAAGAGGGGCTCCGGATGATCGCGCTCGGCGGGTCCGCGGAGCATAGCACAGGCCTTCTGAGCTGCCGTTTCGTACTTGCCCGCAGATGGCCGGGTTCGCCCGTTTCTCGCCGGCCCGAGGTCGCGCGCCTGGCAGGATTCGAACCTGCGACACCTGCCTCCGGAGGGCAGTGCTCTATCCTCTGAGCTACAGGCGCTTGCAGGTCCGACCCTAGCGCATGGCATCTGCACTGGCCACCTCGACCAGCATTACAGGGGCCAGCC
>DASYRU010000319.1:0-4202 GCA_036004165.1 Actinomycetota bacterium | reverse complement strand
CCAGCCCGATGGAGAGCTGGTTGGCCAGCGCCTGCAGCAGCGAACGGTCGCGGTCGGCGAAGGCGCCGGCCGCGCGTCGCACCTCCAGCACGCCGGCCGTGCGGTCCTTGACGGTCAGGGGAAGGACCAGGCGGCCGCCCTGGCCGTCCGGTTCCTCGACCGGCTCCAGCGACCGCAAGGTCGCCGCGGCCGCCCCATCCCCGTTCTCGGGTTCCCCGGACCCCTCCGGCCCGGACCCCTCCGGCGGCCAGGGACCGACCCGCAGGGACGCCGGGAACACCAGCCGTCCCGACTCCAGCAGGCCCACCCGCAGCGCGTCGGGCCGCATCGCCTGGCCGCTGAGCGCCACGCCGCGCGCCAGCAGCCGGCGCTCGTCGGCGATCACCCGCGCCTCGGCGCCGACGGCGACCAGCGCATGGAGCCGGCTGATCTGCTCCCGCTCGGCCAGCAGCGCCTCGGCGGCCTGCCGCAGCACCTGCGCCTGCCCCTCGGTCAGGTCGAAGCGGTCGGCCAGCGCCGCGACCAGCGGGCCGATCGGCTGCGACTCGCCGCCGCGCGCCTGCTCCTGCATGGCGGTGACCAGTGCCTCCAGCGCGGCGGTGTGCTCGCGCTGCAACCTCCCCAGCGTCTCCTGCAGATAGATGCCGTGGAACAGGCTGGCGAAGGAGCCCTCGCGGGCGTACTGGACCTGGACGCTGTAGGCGACGAAGGCGAACGCGAACAGCATCAGCAGGTGCCACTCCCACCAGGAGGCGTGCCAGCTGCGGGCCAGGCTGACCGCCACCAACGCCTCGGCGAGCAGGGCGAAGGCGGTGATGACCGCCACCAGCATCACCGACGGCTGGCGCCGGTGGAACTGCCAGTAGCGGGCGGCCGCCAGGACGTACAGGCCCAGGCCGAGGACCGCCATCGCCTCCAGCTCGCCGCGGGTGGCCTCCTCCGCCTGGGCCACGTCCAGCGGTGGCAGCCCGAGCAGGGAGACGGCCGCCCAGGCGACCATCAGCAGCACCAGCCCGCCGCGGAGCAGCGCCTGGTGGCGGAGCACCGCCGCCGCCCGCTCCGGGGTCAGGTCGAAGGCTGACGCCACCGCGAACCCCGACGCCAGCAGCAGGCCCACCGGGGTGGCGAAGGAGAACCCGGCGTTACGGCCGGTCAGCAGCACCTGGGGGGTGGCGAGGGCGTGCAGCAGCAGGAAGCCGGCGCTGGACAGGAACACCAGCGACACCAGCAGCAGCCTGGCGTCGCCGCGCCGCCTGGCGACCTCGCTCATGCGCGCGCCGATCGCGACGTTGATCGCCGCGGCCGCCACCACCAGGCCGAAGTGGCCGAGGTGGTGCTGCCACTGGACGTCGAACTGCGGCTGGGCCAGCAGCAGCCACAGGCCCAGCAGCGGAAGGGCCAGGTGGAAGACCCAGACCCCGACCCGCAGGGCCGCCCGGCGCGGCACGGCCTGCACCAACTCGGACCTCCTCTCACCTGCCCCGGTGCATTCTCCAGGACGGCGGCGCCCCCGACCACCGAACCTTTGCCGCCTCCCCGACGAAGCACTCTCTGAGGACTCTGGTGCGGTGGGCGGGCATGACGGCGACGGCGGACATGGGAGTGGCCACGGTGGAGCAGCAGCCGCCGCCGTACGCGGCCTGGGAGCTGGAGCTGCGGGCACGCCTGCTCGCCGGCGAGGAAGCCGCGCTCAAGGAGCTGTACGACCAGTTCTCACCGATGGTCTATGGCTTGGCGCTGCGCGTCACCGGCGACCGGACGGCCGCCGAGGACATCACCCAGGACGTCTTCGTGCACGTCTGGGAGCGCCCCTGGTCCTTCGATCCCAGCCGAGGCAGGCTGCGGGGATGGCTGGCCACGATCGCCCACCACCGCGCCATCGACCGCCTGCGGCGCGTCAAGGTCCGCCGGCGCTACGCGGCCGTCGAAGGGGGCCAGCAGCCGCCACCCCCGAGCCCGGAGGAGGCCGCGGTCGCCGCCGCGGTCGCCACCCGGGTGCGCGCCGCCATCAGGGACCTCCCGGCCCCGCAGCAGGCGGCGGTGGTGCTCGCCTACTTCGAGGGCAAGACCTTCCGCCAGGTCGCCGAGATCACCGGCGTCCCCGAAGGCACCGCCAAGTCCCGGCTGCGCCTCGGGCTGCGGCGCGTCGCCGACCGCCTACGCTCGGAGGGCATCACCGCCGACTGGTGATCGGCCATTGCGGGCCGCCCTTGGGCAGGGGATGCGCCGGTGGCCGCTCCACCAGCGGCAGCGCGGCGTCCAGCGCCCAGCGGGTCGGCGTCGGCGGGCGGCCGAACAGCGCCCGGACCCGCCCGGCGGTGCCTGGCACCACCGGCCAGGCGGCCACCCCGATGGCGTCGAGCAGCGGCAGCAGGCGGGTCAGCTCGCGTCGCGCCTCGGCGTCCGGCAGGCGCCACGGCTCGCCGGCGGCCAGCCGCCGGTTCACCGTCCGTCCCAGCTCGTGGACGCCGTGCAGGGCGCGCCGCAGCTCGGCCGCGGCGATGGCGGCGCCGATCCCGGCGAGCGCTTCGGCGGCCGTCGCCCGTTCGGAGCTGGCCTCCGCCCACGCGGCCGCGTCCGGCCGGCCGCCGAAGCGGCGCCACAGCAGGGTCGCCACCCGATGGGCGGGGCCGACGATCGCGCCGAGCAGGCCGCTGCCGGTGAGCTCCTCCAGCTTGCCCGGGGCCAGCTCGGTGTCGGCCGTCTCCGGGTTGAGCGCGCAGAGCGCGTGCCTGACCGGGTCGACGCCGAGCCGCTCGACGCTGTCGTCGATGGTGAGCCCGTGCCCGCGGCTGGCCGACATCTGCGCGCCTGCGAGGGTCAGGTGGTGGTTGGCGACGACCTCGTCGGGCAGCCGCAGCCCCTCCCCTGCCCCCAGCAGGATCGCCGGCCACCAGACGGTGTGGAACCAGAGGTTGTCCTTGCCGATGAAGTACCGGTGCCTGGCGCCAGGGCCCTGCCACCAGCGTCGCCAGGCCTCCGGGTCGCCGGCCAGCTCCGCCCACTCCAGCGAGGCCGACAGGTAGCCGATGACCGCGTCGAACCACACGTACAGCCGCCGGTCCTCCCAGCCGGGCAGCGGCACCGGCACGCCCCAGTCCAGGTCGCGGGTGATCGCCCTTGGGCGCAGCCCGGCGCGGAGCCAGCCGCGCGACTCCCTGCCGACGAACGGCCGCCACCGGCCCTGGTGGCGGTCCAGGTACCGCTCCACCTCCGGCTGCAGCCGGTCCAGGCGGAGCACCAGCTGCCGCAGCGGCCGGAACTCGGCCGCAGCACCGCAGCGGCGGCAGGCGGGCCGCCGCAGCTCCTCGGGGTCGAGGGTGTGGCCGCAGGCGTCGCACTGGTCGCCGCGGGCGCCGGCGGCGTCGCAGAAGGGGCAGCCGCCCTCGACGTAGCGGTCGGGGAGCGAGCGGCCCTCGCTCGGGCACCAGGCGGCCGGGGCGGTCGTCTCGTCGACCAGGCCGCCCTCGTGCAGCCGGCCGAACAGCCGCTGCACGACCGCGTGGTGCCCGCTGCGCGCGGTCCTGGTGTAGTGGTCGAAGGAGATGCCGACCCGCTCGAAGGTGGCGGCGATGCGCTCGTGCTCGCGCTCGGCGAGCGCGCGCGGCGGCAGGCCGGCCTGCTCGGCGGCCACGGTGATCGGCGTGCCGTGCTGGTCGGAGCCGGACACCATCAGCACCCGGTCGCCCGCCAGCCGGTGGTAGCGGGCGGCGACGTCGGCCGGCAGGTAGGCGCCGGCCAGGTGGCCGAGGTGGCGCGGCGTGGCGGTCCTTCCGTAGTGGTCGAAGGAGATCCCGACCCGGGCGAAGGTGGCGATCCGCTGGTGCTTGCGGTCGGCCAGCGCCCGCGGCGGCAGGCCTTCGCGCTCGGCCGCCACCATGATCGGGGTGCCGTGCTGGTCGGAGCCGGACACCATCAGCACCCGGTCGCCGGCCAGCCGGTGGTAGCGCGCGGCGACGTCGGCCGGCAGGTAGGCGCCGGCCAGGTGGCCGAGGTGGCGCGGCCCTGACGCGTACGGCCAGGCGACGCCGATGAAGACGTCCACGGGCGGTCCTCCTGGTTGTCGGAGGGGCCCTGCCAGCTTCGGTGCGGCGCCGGACCCCTCGGTGGGGTCCGGCGCCGTCGCTCGCGCTAGCGCAGGGTCCCCACGCGGGGGACCGCCATCTGGTCGGCGCGAACGGTCGGCATGCTTGGATGCTAGC
>DASYRU010000318.1:0-4709 GCA_036004165.1 Actinomycetota bacterium | reverse complement strand
CTCCGGCGGCATGAAGCGCCGCATCGACCTGGCCTCGGCGCTGCTGCACCGGCCGCGGGTGCTGTTCCTGGACGAGCCGACCACCGGGCTGGACCCGCTGTCGCGGGCGCTGATCTGGGACCGCATCCGCGAGCTGCGCGGGCGCTTCGGCACCACCGTCTTCCTGACGACCCAGTACCTGGAGGAGGCCGACGAGCTGGCCGACCGCGTGGCCATCATCGACCAGGGCCAGATCGTCCGCCAGGGCAGCCCGGAGGCGCTGAAGGCCGAGGTCGGCGCGGACGTGATCGACCTCGCCGTCGACGAGCGCGAGGCCGGCGCGGCCAGGGTCGCCATCGAGGAGATGCAGGCCTCCGGGGAGCTGCCGGCCGGGGAGCTGCGCGGCACCGACAGCGGCTACACGCTGTTCGTCCCCGACGGGCCGGGCCACATCGCGGCGCTGATCCGCGGCCTGGACCGGGACAAGGTCGGCTTCGGCGCGGTCAGCGTCTCGCGGCCGACCCTTGACGACGTGTTCCTGGCCGCCACCGGCGGCCGCATGGCCGCCGCCGCCGAACGCGACCAGGAGCAGGACGAGCGGGTCCCTGAAGCCGCGGGGAGGGGTGCATCGTGAGCGCCGCGAGCGTCGCCAGCGAGCCGCAGACCCTGGCCGCCCCGGCGGGGTTGGCCTCCGACGTGGCTGCCATCACCGCCCGCTCGATCCGGGGCATCCTGCGCGAGCCAGAGCTGTTCATCTTCGCGCTGATCATCCCGCTGTTCTTCTTCGTGGTGCAGGTGGGCGCCCTCGGGGACGTCGCCAAGGACGCCTTCGGGATCCCCGAGTACGCCGCCTTCCAGCTGCCGATCTCGATCCTGTTCGCCGCGGCCAGCACCAACGGCGGCAACGCGCTGGTGCTGGACATCGCCAACGGCTACTGGGACAAGCTGTCGGTGACCCCGGTGCGCCGCTCGGCGCTGGTGATCGGCACCCTGATGGGGGAGATGTTCGCGGTGCTGGCCTACAGCATGGCGCTGCTGCTGTTCGGCTGGGCGATCGGGGTCCGCTTCGTCGGCAACGAGCTGGTCGGCGCGGCCGGGCTGTTGGGGCTGACGTTGCTGTTCGGGGTCGGGTTCGCCGCCGTCAGCGTGGCGGTGGCGCTGGCCACCGGTTCGGTGCGGGCCACCCAGACCACCTTCATCATCTTCTTCCCGCTGCTGTTCCTCACCCCCAGCGCGCTGCCTCGCAACCTGATGACCGGCTGGTTCGAGATCGCGGTCAGCCTGAACCCGATGACCTACGTGGTGGAGGCCGCCCGCAGCTTCCTGGTCGGACCGATCAGCGCCTCGGTGATCGCCAAGGGCGTGCTGGCCGCCGCGCTCTTCAGCCTGTTCACCTTCACGCTGGTCGCCCTCGCCTTCCGCCGACGCATGCGCATGGCGTGAACCGGGTTCGCGGGTTGCCGTAGGCTGGTCGCTTCCGGTCCGGCGGTGGGAAGGCAGGCGAGGCATTCGATGGAGCGGCGGGTCCTCGGGTCGAGCGGCCTCGAGGTTCCCGTCGTCGGTATGGGAACGTCGCGCACCCTGGACGTGCGCGGCCGGGCGGCCGAGGCGACCAGTCGCAAGATCGTGGACGAGGCGCTGGCCGCCGGCGCGAACCTGTTCGACTCCTCGCCCATGTACGGCGAGGCCGAACGCGTCCTCGGGCTGGCGCTGGAAGGGCGCCGGCAGGAGGCGCTGGTCGCCACGAAGGTGTGGACGCCGGACGACCAGCAGGCCAAGCAGCAGGTCGAGGCCTCCCTCGCCTACGCCCATGGCCACGTCGACCTGTTCCAGGTCCACAACCTGGTCGCCTGGCGGGCCCGCCTGGAGCTGCTGGAGCGGCTCCGCGAGCAGGGCCAGGCCACCGCCATCGGTGCCACCCACTACGACGCGGCCGCCTTCGACGAGCTGATGGTGGTGATGCGCAGCGGCCGCATCAGCGCCGTCCAGGTCCCCTACAACCCGCTGGAGCGGGACGTCGAGCGGGCCGTGTTCCCGCTCGCCGAGGAGCTCCGCATCGGCGTGGTGCTGATGCGCCCGTTCGCCCGCGGATCGCTGCTGCGGCGCTGGCCGAGCGCCGCCGAGCTGGCCCCACTGCAGCCGTTCGGGGTCGCCACCTGGCCGCAGGCCCTGCTCAAGTGGGGCCTGTCAGACCCGCGATGCACGACCTCGATCCCCGCCACCTCCCGCCTCGGCCGCATGACCGAGAACGCCGCCGCCGCCGACCCGCCCTGGTTCGGCCCAGACGAGCGCGACCTCGTAACCCGCTTGGCCACACGCTCCTAGAGCCGCTACCGTTGTGGTTTCGGGCTCGTCCCCTGGCGAGCCCGTCCCCCAACCGTCCGCGTGTCTGAGGAGGATCGCCCTGCCCGGCTACGCAGCCGCCCTGGCGGCCCTCGACGACGCCGACCTCAACCGCCTGCTGGAGCGCCGCCCAGACCTGCTCACGGCCCCTGCCCCGGTGTCGTTCCCGGAGCTGGCCGGCCGGGCGGGCGGCGCCGCCTCGCTGGCCGCCGCCCTGCGCACCCTCGACCTGGGCACGCTGCGCCTGGCGGAGCTGCTGGCCGTCCTCGGGCTGCCGACCACCGTGGCCGAGCTGGCCGCAGCCGCAGGCGACGGGCTGGCACCGGAGCGGCTACGGGCCGGCCTCGACGCCCTTGCCGAGCTGGGCATCGCCCTGCCCGGTCGCGACGGCGCCATCGCCGGGCCGCCCGGTCTGGCGGCGCCGTTCGGCCGTCCCGGCGGTCTCGGCCCGCCCGTGGCCGAGCTGGCCAAGGTCGGGGTGAGCGCCGAGCAGCTCGCCCGCATCGCCGCCAACCTCGGCGCCCCCCCGCACCCCCCGGGGCCCGGGAAGTCCAGGGAGGGGCCAGAGCAGCGCCGCGGTGCGAGCAAGGCCGCGCTGGTCCGGGCGGTGAGCGCCGCCCTCGCCGACCCTGAGGTGGTGGCGCGGGCGCTCGCCGGCGCCGGCGACGCAGCGATGCGGCTGCTGGAGGAGGCCCTCGCCGCCTCCGGCCCGATCACCGTGATGGGGGTCGGCTACGGCCGCTTCGCCGGCTACCCGGACGCCGAGCCTGCCACCTGGCTGCTCGACCACGGCCTGCTGCTGCCGGTCACCTACAGCCAGCTGGTGGTCCCCAGGGAGGCCGCGCTCGGGCTCCGCGGCGGCCTGGTCTTCCCGGACTGGCCGCCGCCGCCGGCGATGGAACCGCTCGATCCGGTCGCTCACGGGCAGGACCGGGCGGCGGCCGCTGCGACCAGGGCGGTCGTCGCCGCCGAGGGGATCTGCACCCGTCTGGACCGCCGGCCGCTTCCGCTGGTCCGGGCCGGGACGGTGGCCGTTCGCGACCTGCGCCTCCTGGCCCGCGAGCTCGACCTGGCCGGCGAGCAGCTCGCGCTGCTGGTCGACCTGCTGGTGGAGGCCGGCGTGCTCGCGGTCGGCGGTCCGTTCGGTCAGCGCTCGCTCGGCCTGCGGCCGGAGGCGGACGCCTGGCTCGCCGGGCCGCGGGCGCGCCGCTGGGCCGACCTGGCCGTCGCCTGGCGCGGCGCCGACCTGGCCGTCGAGGACCATCTGGCCGGCCAGGCGGGCGCCGACCGCAGCCGTCCGCTGGCCGTCCGCCGGCTGGCCGTGGCCGCCACCCGCCGCCGCGGCCTGCTCGAGGCCCTGACCGGCCTGCCCGGCGGCCGCGCGGCACGCCCTGACGACCTGGCCGCCCACCTCGCCTGGTGCCATCCCATGGCCTGGCCGTCCGCCGCCCATGCCGGCGCGGCGCCCGGCCGGAGGGGTCCGGGGAACCCCACAACGGCCCAGCCGGTGGGCGGTCCGGTCCAGTACCGTCCACTGGGGCCGGGGAATCCCATAGGGGTTCCCCGGTCGATCGGGAGGGGGCCAGGTGACCACCCGGATGTTCGGCGAGCCGATCGCCAGGCTGGAGGACCCCCGGCTGGTCGGCGGGGACGGCCGCTACCTGGACGACCTCGGCCCGCAGGCGCTCGCCGCGGCGTTCGTCCGCAGCCCGCACGCCCACGCCCGCATCGCCGACATCGACGCCGCCGAGGCGCTCGAGGTCCCCGGCCTGGCCGCGATCTACACCTACGAGGACCTCGACGGCCGGGTCGCCGAGCCGCTGCCGCTGCTGATCCCGCACCCCGACCTGCACGCCCCACGCACCGGCTACCCGCTGGCCAACGGCGTGGTCCGCCACGTCGGCGAGCCAGTGGTGATGGTGGTCGCCGCCGACCGCTACCTCGCCGAGGACGCCTGCGAGCGGATCCGGGTGGTCTACGAGCCCCTGTCGCCGGTGGTCGGCATCCAGGCGGCGGTCCGCGCCGAGCACGCCGTCCACGACGACGTGCCGGACAACGTCGCCGCGCACATGGTCCAGGAGGTCGGCGACGCGCGCGCCGCCATCGCGGCCGCACCCCACCGGCTGGAGCTCGACCTCGAGATCGAACGGTCGGCCTCGATGCCGCTGGAGGGCAAGGGCGTCTACGCCCGCTGGGACGACGCCGACCGCTCCCTGCGGGTCTACAGCTCCACGCAGACCTCGACCTCGGTGCGGTTCGCGCTGGCGGCCAAGCTCGAGGTGCCGGTCGACCGGGTGGAGGTGGTCGCGCCCGACGTGGGCGGCGGCTTCGGGGTGAAGATCGTCCACCCGTGGCCGGAGGAGGTGCTGGTCCCCTGGGCCGCGATG
>DASYRU010000317.1:0-2772 GCA_036004165.1 Actinomycetota bacterium | reverse complement strand
GGGGGGCTCCGGGGGACCGCCGGGGTGGTCCCCCGGTGGATCGGGGGGCTCCGGGGGACCGCCGGGGTGGTCCCCCGGTGGATCGGGGGGGTCCGGGGGACCGCCGGGGTGGTCCCCCGGTGGATCGGGGGCGGGGCTGGGCGCCGTCGAGATCGTGTTCGACGTCGTCGGGGCCGGGACCCTGGCCCTGTCCAGGCTCCGGCCCCACGACGTGGTCGACGTGCTCGGGCCGCTGGGCCGGCCGTTCACGCCGCCGGAGGCGCCGACCGGCTGCCTGCTGGTCGGCGGCGGCTACGGCACCGCCCCACTGTTCTTCCTGGCCACCGAGCTGCGGACGCGGCGCTGCCGGGTCGACTTCGTGGTCGGGGCGGCCAGCGCCGGCCGCCTGCTCGACGCCATGGAGGCCAAGCGCCTCGGCCACAGCCTGACCGTGACCACCGACGACGGCTCGGCCGGGCGGCGCGGGCTGGTCACCGACCCGCTGCCCGACCTGCTCGCCCGCACCGGGGCCGGGCAGGTGTACGCCTGCGGGCCCATGCCCATGCTGGCCGCGGTCAGCCGGGTCGCGGCCGCCGCCGGCGTGCCCTGCCAGGTCGCGGTCGAGGAGCAGATGGCCTGCGGCACCGGCATCTGCTTCTCCTGCGTGCTGCCCCTGGGACCGGAGGAGCCGACCCGGATGGCCAGGTCGTGCCTGGAGGGCCCGGTGTTCGACGGCACGGCGATCGCCTGGGCCGAGCTGGGCCACCCCGAGCTGGAGAAGGCCGTCCGATGACCGCGGAGGGGTTCGGGGCACCCCAGGGGGGCGCCCCGAAGAAACCGGACCTGTCGGTCGAGCTGTGCGGGGTCCGGCTCAGGACCCCGGTGCTGGCCGCCTCCGGCTGCTTCGGGTTCGGGCGCGAGATGGCCGGCTGGGTCGACCTGGCCGCCCTCGGCGGGGTGGTCACCAAGTCGGTCAGCCTGGAGCCCCGCCGCGGCCGCCCGACCCCGCGGATGGCCGAGACCCCCTCGGGGATGCTCAACGCCATCGGCCTCCAGAACCCGGGGGTGGAGGCGTTCTGCGCCGGCGACCTGCCGTTCCTTGCCGAGGCAGGTGCCACGGTTGTGGCCAGCCTGTTCGGCGGCAGCGCCGAGGAGTTCGGCCGCCTGGCCGCCCGCCTCGCCGACGAGCCCGCCCAGCTGCTGGAGCTCAACCTCTCCTGCCCCAACGTCGACCACCGCGGCGAGCTGTTCGCCAGCGACCCCGGCATGGCGGCCACGGTGGTGCGGACCGTCAAGGCGGCGGCGCGGCAGCCGGTGCTGGCCAAGCTGACCGCCGACGTCACCGACCTGGTCGCGGTCGCAAGGGCGGTGGTGGAGGCCGGCGCGGACGGCCTGGTGCTGATCAACACGCTGCTCGGCATGGCGGTCGACGTGCACCGGCGCCGGCCCCGGCTCGCCTCGGTGACCGGCGGGCTGTCCGGACCGGCGATCCGGCCGGTCGCCGTCCGCTGCGTCTGGCAGGTCGCAACGGCCCTGCCTGGGGTTCCGATCGTCGGCACCGGCGGGGTCGCCACCGCCGAGGACGCCGCCGAGCTGCTGCTGGTCGGGGCGACCGCGGTCGCGGTCGGCACCGCCAGCTTCGTAAACCCTCGAGCGGCGGTCGAGGTCGCCGCCGGGCTGGAGGGCTACCTGGCCGCCCAGGGGGTCGGCTCGGTGGCCGAGCTGCCCGCCCTGTTCAAGGCGGAGCGCTAGGTGGCCTCCCCGCTGGTGGTGGCGCTGGACACCGACCAGCTCGGGCGGGCGCTCGCCTGGTCGCGGGCGGTCGGGGAGGCGGCCGGGATGGTCAAGGTCGGCCTCGAGCTGTTCGGCGCCGAGGGGCCGGCGGCGGTGCGCGCCCTTGCCGGCGAGGGGCGGAGGGTGATGCTGGATCTGAAGTTGCACGACATCCCGGCGACCGTGGCCGGCGCTTCGCGCGCGGCGGCCCGGGCCGGGGCGGAGCTGGTCACCGTCCACGCCCTCGGCGGGCCGGCGATGCTCGCGGCCGCCGTCCAGGGCGCCGGCGACGGCTGCCGGGTGGCGGCGGTGACGGTGCTGACCAGCGCCGGACCGGGCGACCTGGCCGCCGTCGGCCTGCCGCCGGCCGCCGAGGCGGTCCCGCGGCTGGCCGAGCTGGCGGCGGCGGCGGGTTGCCAGGCGCTGGTCTGCTCGCCGCTGGAGGTCGCGGCCGTCCGGACCCTCCTCGGCGAGGCCGCCGAGCTGATCTGCCCCGGCGTGCGCCCGGCGGCCGGCCCCGAGGGCCGGCCAAGTATCCACGGCGCGCATCCTCCAGGCGGCGCGCCGGCGCAGCGTGAACAGATGCGGCGCCGATACTTGGCCGACCCTCTCGCCCACGACCAGGCCAGGGTGGCCACGCCGGCGGCGGCGATGGAGGCCGGTGCCAGCTGGATCGTGGTCGGCCGGCCGGTCACCGGCGCGACCGACGTGGCGGCGGCGGCCAGCGCCATCCGCGACCAGGCGCTCGCCGCTGGCCGGGCCCGCCGCCCCAGCCCCGGAACAACGCCGTGACCTGCGACGATGGCGCGAAGCGTGAGGTGGCCGGCGCGGCCTCCTGATGTCCGCCCTGGCCGGCCAGTGACGTTTCTCGGCAATCGGTCCGGAATGAGGCACGGTTCTGACCAGGGAGGATGGATTGAGCCAGCCCCCAAGGTGTGCGTAGAATCCGCGGCGTTCTTCGATCCAGCAGGCGGGGGCGCAACCGCGGTCCGCTTCTGGGCACGACGTCACGAGGAGGCA
>DASYRU010000316.1:0-1632 GCA_036004165.1 Actinomycetota bacterium | reverse complement strand
CGCTCGCGCTGGACGGCGCGGCATGAGCGCCGGCCCGCCGGCGAGCGCGACCGGACCCGACGGCGGCGCCGAGGTGGCCGCCATCGCCGCCAACCTGGGGCGGGTGCGCCGGCGGATCGCGGCGGCCGCCGCCCGCGCCGGGCGCGACCCGGCCGCGGTCACCCTGGTCGCGGTCGCCAAGCTGTTCCCGGCCGCGACGGTCCGGGCCGCGGTGGCCGCAGGGGTCACCGACGTCGGAGAGAACTACGCCCAGGACCTGCTGGCCAAGGCGGCCGAGGTCGGAGGGGTGCGCTGGCACTTCGTCGGCCGGCTGCAGCGCAACAAGGCCGCCGCCCTGGTCCGCGTCGGGGCGCTGGTGCACTCGCTGGACTCCCTCGCCGGTGCCCGCGCGCTCGGCGGCCGGGCACTGGCGGCCGGCGCCACCGCCAGGGCGCTGGTGCAGGTCGAGGTCGACCGGCGGCCCTCGGCCCACGGCGTCCGTCCCGCCGACCTGGGCGCGTTCGTGGCCGCCTGCCGCCAGGTGGAGGGCCTCGAGCTGGCCGGGCTGATGGTCATGCCGGCCCAGGCGGACGATCCGGAGGCGACCCGCCCCGCCTTCAGGCAGGCCGCCGAGCTCGCCCGCTCCCACGGCCTGCCGGCGCTGTCGATGGGGATGACGGCCGACTTCGAGGTGGCGGTCGAGGAGGGCGCGACCCTGGTGCGCATCGGCACGGCGCTGTTCGGCCCACGGCCGGAGAAGGGCGCGCCCGGATGACCGCACAGCCGACACGCAGCCGGTGGGATTATTGGGGCATCGACGCCGATGCCGCCACTGCAAACTGGACAAACGGCGGTTCCCGGCGGGGGCGCCGTGACTTCTGCGGCGACTGCCGCCATAGTGTTCCCGGCGCCGCCAAGGGCGGACGTCCTCAGGCGCTGGGCCAGACCCAGAGGGAAGTATCGTCGATGCGAGGAAAGGGAGGTGAGGTCTTTGGCCGGGGCGTTCAAGAAGAGCCTGGTGTGGTTGGGGCTGGTCGAACCTGAGGACGACGATGAGCTGGCCGACATGGCCGAGCCGGCAAGCCGATCACCGGCCGAACGGGCTCCGATCCGGCGGGTGCGCGACGACGTCTACGGGCGCCGGCGCGACGGGCGGCTGGAGGAGGCGACCGAGGCGGTGATCCACCCGATCCCGTCCGCGGCCACCGGAAAGGTTCATCTGATCGAACCCTCCGGCTTCAACGACGCCGAGGAGATCGGCGAGAAGTTCAAGGCCGACATCCCGGTGATCGTGAACCTCCAGGCGATGGAGCCGGAGACCGCCAAGCGTCTGATCGACTTCGCCGCAGGGCTCACCTTCGGGCTGGATGGGCGGATCCAGCGCGTCGCCGACAAGGTGTTCCTTCTCACTCCCAGAAACGTCGAGGTCTCGGCCGAGGAGCGTCGGCGGCTCCAGGAACGAGGCTTCTTCAACCAGGCTTGACCGGTGTCGATCTGTGTGGATTCTTTCCGTTCTCCTGAGTCTCTACTCGCTGATCCTCCTCGGCAGGATCGTGATGGACCTGATCCTGAGCCTGACCGGAGGCCGAGGTCTTTCCGGTTTGGCGATCCTGTATGGAATACTGTATGACTTGACCGAACCCGTCCTCCGAC
>DASYRU010000315.1:0-2929 GCA_036004165.1 Actinomycetota bacterium | reverse complement strand
TGCAGGCCGAACACGCCGCCGCTGGTGCCGACGTCCAGGTAGTGGATGCCCCTGCCGGCCAGCGCCTGCGCCCGGTGGACGTCGTCGCGGTAGTAGGAGTTGCCGCCGTCGATCACCACGTCGCCGGGCTCCATCAGCTCGGCCAGCTCGGCGACCGCCCGGCCGGCGATCCCGGCCGGCACCATCACCCAGGCCGCCCTCGGTCTGGCGAGCCTGGCGAGCAGCTCCTCCAGGGAGACCGCACCGACCGCGCCCTCGTCCTGGAGCCGGCGGACCGACTCGGGGTTGACGTCGTAGACGACGCACTCGTGCCCGTCCCGCATGAGCCGCCGCACCAGGTTGGCGCCCATGCGGCCAAGGCCGATCATGCCAAGCTGCATCCCCTGCTCCTTGGTCGTCGCTGCGCGACGATGCTACCTACGCGTAACGACGAGGGCACCAGGGAAGATCTGACCGGGACCGACCAGTGAGGGAGAGCGGCCCATGGACGAGTTCGACGTGATCGTGATCGGCGCCGGCCCGCCGGGGGAGAACGCCGCCGGCCGCTGCGCCGACGGCGGCCTCCAGGTCGCCATCGTCGAGCGGGAGCTGGTCGGCGGCGAATGCTCCTACTGGGCGTGCATCCCCTCCAAGACCCTGGTGCGGCCCGGCGACGTGCTGGCCGCGGCCAGGCGGGTCCCCGGCGCCGCCGAGGCGGTCACCGGCCGGATCGACGTCGCCGCCGCCTTCGCCCAGCGGGACTACATGACCTCCAACTGGAGCGACGAGGGTCAGCTGCCCTGGCTGCAGCAGGAGGGCATCGAGCTGGTCAGGGGAAACGGCCGGCTGGCCGGCGAGCGCCTGATCGAGGTCGCGCAGGCCGACGGCGCCACCCGGCGCCTGCGGGCCCGCCGCGCGGTGGTGCTGGCCACCGGCAGCAGTCCGGTGATCCCGCCGGTGCCCGGACTGCGCGAGGTCGAGCCGTGGGACAACCGCGGGGTGACCGCCGCCAAGCAGCTTCCAAGGCGGCTGCTGGTGCTCGGCGGCGGCCCGGTCGGGTCGGAGATGGCGCAGGCGTTCAAGCGGCTCGGCTGCGAGCAGGTGACGGTGCTGCTCAACGACGAGCGGCTGCTCGCCCGCGAGGAGCCGTTCGCGGGCGACGAGGTCCGCGCGGCCTTCGAGGCGGAGGGGATCGTGGTGCTCGCCCCGGTCGAGGTGACCGCCGCCCGCCGCGCCGGAGCCGGTGGGCCGGTGGTGGTCACCCTCGGCGACGGGCGCGAGCTGACCGGCGACGAGCTGCTGGTCGCGGCCGGCCGGCGTCCACGCACCGGCGACCTGGGGCTGGAGCTGGTCGGCCTCGAGCCGGGCCGGGACGTGAAGGTCGACGAGCGCTTGAGGGCGGTCGGGGTCGACGGCGGCTGGCTGTACGCGGTGGGTGACTGCAACGGGCTGGCGCCCTTCACCCACATGGGCAAGTACCAGGCTCGCCTCGCCGGCGACGTGATCCTCGGCAGGGACGCGGTCGACGTCGCCGACCACGGCATCGTCCCCCGGGTCACCTTCACCGACCCGCAGGTCTGCGCGGTCGGCCTGACCGAGGCGCAGGCCAGGCAGGCGGATCTGCCGGTGCGGGTGGTGCGGGTGGCCACCGGCGACGTGGCCGGCGCCTACACCCTCGGCAACGGCATCGCCGGCACCAGCCAGCTGGTGGTCGACGAGTCCCGCCGGGTGGTCGTCGGGGCGACCTTCACCGGACCGGGCCTGGCCGAGCTGCTGCACTCGGCGACGGTGGCGATCGCCGGCCAGGTGCCGCTGGAGCGCCTGTGGCACGCCGTGCCGGCCTTCCCGACCGTCAGTGAGGTGTGGCTGCGGCTGCTGGAGGCCTACGGCCTCTGAGCCGAGCCGGTCAGTACCAGCCGTTGGCCTGCCAGAAGGCCTTGGCGCGTTCGGCGGTGCCGTAGCGGTCGCGGACGTAGGCCCGAAACGCCCACATCTGCGCGCCGCAGTCGACGGTGGCGTAGTCGCGGCCCAGGTAGAGGATGCGGTTGCCGAGCAGCAGCTGGCCGATCCCGAACGCGGTCGAGGTGGGGTTGTCGGCGGTGGGGTCCCCGCCCGACTCGCGCATGATGATCCAGTGCTCGGCCGCTGAGGTGCCCGACAGGTCGCAGCGGCGGCCCGAGCCGGCGGCGGCCGGCAGGCCGCCGGCCACCCGTGCCCGCCGCAGCGCCGCCACCCGCTGCCTGGCCAGCTCCTGCTCGCGGATCAGGCGGTGCAGCTCGGCCGAGCGGGCCCGCAGGGCCGCGGCCGCCCCGGCCAGCCGGGCCACCCGGACGTCCATCGCCCGCTTGGCACGCTGGCGCACCGCCCGGACCCGCTGCAGGTCCTCCAGCTCGGCGGCCACCTGCTGGCGGGCCGAGGTTCGCTCCCGCTCGGCCTGGACCATGCCGGTGTGCAGCAGGGCGGCCCGCCGGCGGGCGAGCTCCAACCGGATGAGCACGTCCTGGTCGGCGGCGATCACGAAGCTCAGCGTGACCGTCCGGTCCAGCAGGTCGCGCGGGTCGGCGGTGTCCACCATCGCCGCCAGCCCGGACAGCCCGCCGGTCATGTAGGCGCCGCGGACCTGCGCCGCCAGCCTCGCCTCCTGGGTGTCGACCTCCTCGTCGGCCTGGCCGAGGGCGACCCGCGCCGCGATCCGGCGGAGCCTGGCCGCATCCAGGCGCGCCTGGGCGTGCGCCAGCCGCTGCCTGGTGCCGGCCACCGCCTCCTCGGCCGCCGCCAGGGCGGCCGCGACCGCGCCGGCGTCGGCGCGGGCGTCGCCGAGCACCGACTCGACCTGGCCGAGGCGGCGGCGGGTCTCCGCCAGCTCGGACCGCTCGTCGGCGACGGCGGCCGGGTGGGGGAGCCAGACGGCCGCGGTCGCGGCCACCAGCAACAGCGTTACGCAGCGGGC
>DASYRU010000314.1:0-14124 GCA_036004165.1 Actinomycetota bacterium | reverse complement strand
GGCGTCCTGGTCGATCAGGTTGATGGCCATGTTGGCGTAGTTGACCGCCACCATCAGGTCGAGGGCGTCTGGCGCGCCCGAGCGCATCAGGTAGCCGACCTGCTGGTAGACGATGTCCTGGCCGGTCAGCCGCTTGAGCAGGTCACCGGTGGCCAGGCCGATGCCGCCGAGCTTGCGGTGCCCGTAGGCGTCGGCCTCCCCCCATTCGTGCACCTCGCCCTCGACCATCCGCGCGCCCTCGCTGACGGTGACCATGGCGTAGTTCGACGGGTTGGCCGCCTTGTCCCCCAGCAGGTAGTGGGCCAGCAGCTCGGGGTCGAACGGCACCTCGCAGATGATCGCCCGGTCCACCCCGGCCAGGTAGGCCGACAACAGCGAGGTCTCGCCGCAGTTGCGGCCGAACAGCTCCACCACCGCGATGCGCTCGTGCGAGCCGGTCGAGGTGCGCAGCTGGTGGATGAACTGCACGCTACGGGTCACCGCGGTCGAGAAGCCGATGCAGTAGTCGGTGCCGAACACGTCGTTGTCCATCGTCTTCGGCACCGCCACCACCCGCACGCCCTCCCTGGACAGCCGCTCGCCGTACGACAGGGTGTCGTCGCCGCCGATCGGCACCAGCCAGTCGAGGCCCAGCCGGTCGATCACCGCCAGGCAGTGGCTGGTGAAGTCGAACGGTCCCTCCGACTCGGCTTGGCCCTGGCCGGCGAGGAACGGGGGCACGTCCTTGGGCTTGACCTTGCCCGGGTTGGTGCGGCTGGTGTGCAGGAACGTCCCGCCGGTGCGGTCGATGGTGCGAACGTCGTTCTTGCCGAGCGGCTGCGCGCAGTGGTCCTGCGGCTGCCTGGAGTCCAGGTCGTAGTCGAGCAGCCCCGCCCAGCCGCGGCGCAGCCCCACCACCTCGTAGCCGCGGTCGACCGCCGCGTACACCAGCGTCTTGATGCAGGGGTTCAGGCCGGGGACGTCGCCGCCACCGGTGAGCACGCCGATCCTGGTCATGCGGTGTCCTCCCGCGCAGGTGGGAACGTGCGGCCGGCGCGAGCGGCCGCGCGGCATAGGTAGGGTAAGGAACTGCGCAGGTTCACGCGACCGGATGGTATTGTGTGCGCAATACGCACATGCGTACGCCGGGGGCCAAGGAGCGCGCGTGGCGACCAGGACAGAACGCGACTTCGTCCACTCGCTGGAACGGGGACTCGCCGTCCTCCAGGTGTTCTCTCCCGAGCATCCCTCGGTCACCCTGAGCCAGGCGGCGACGCTGACCGGGCTCACCAGGGCGACCGCACGCCGCATCCTGCTGACCCTCGAGCAGCTCGGCTACGTCCGGGCGGAGGGACGGCATTTCGTGCCGACGCCGCGGGTGCTCGGCATCGGCTATGCCTACCTGTCGTCGATGGACCAGTGGCAGGCCGCCCACCCCTTCATGGTGGAGCTGGCCGAGCTGACCCAGGAGTCGTGCTCGGCCGCGACGCTGGACGGCACCGAGGTCGTCTACGTCGCCAGGGTCCCCTCCACGCGGGTCATGTCGGTCAACCTCAACGTGGGCGCGCGGGTGCCCGCCTATGCGACCTCGATGGGCCGCGTGCTGCTCGGCGGCCTGCATCCCGCAATGCTCGACCAGTACTTCGCCGGTGTCCGGCTGCTGCCGCTGACGCCCCATACCGTGACCGACGAGACCCGGCTGCGCGAGCGCATCGCGGAGGCCAGGGAGCAGGGCTGGTCGCTGGTGGACGAGGAGCTGGAGGACGGGCTGCGCTCGATCGCCGCGCCGATCTACGACCGCTACGGCCGCCTGGACGCCGCGCTCACCATCTGCGGCCACGCCGGCCGCGTGACGTCCGCCCAGCTCCGCGACGAGTTCCTGCCGCACCTGCTGATCGCCGCCAAGCAGATCACCGACCAGGTCCGCCGCAGCTAACGCGACGCCGGTGGGCGGGGCCTGGCCTGGACGGCGTGCTGGAGCTCGTCGAGGATGGCCGGATCGTCGATCGTGGAGGGCGCCTGGTACGGCTGGCCGTCGACGATGCTGCGCATGGTCTTGCGCAGGATCTTGCCGGAGCGGGTCTTGGGCAGCCGCTCCACGATCTCGACCTCCTTGAACGAGGCCACCGGGCCGATCTGCTCGCGGACGCTGCGCACCAGCTCCTCGCGGAGCTCGTCCGGCTTGCGCTCGACCCCGGCCTTGAGGACCACGAAACCGACGGGCACCTGGCCCTTGAGCTGGTCGGCCGCGCCGACCACCGCGCACTCGGCCACGTCGGGGTGGGTGGCCAGCACCTCCTCCATCGCGCCGGTCGACAGCCGGTGCCCGGCCACGTTGATGACGTCGTCCACCCGGCCCATGACGTACAGGTAGCCGTCCTGGTCGAAGAAGCCGCCGTCGCCGGTCAGGTAGTAGCCGGGGTAGCGCGTGAGGTAGGCGTCGACGTAGCGCTGGTCGGCCTGCCACAGGGTCGGCAGGGAACCGGGGGGCAGCGGCAGCCGCACCACCACCGCGCCCTCCTGGTCGGGGCCGGCGCGGTTGCCGAGCTCGTCGAGGACCTGCACGTCCCACCCCGGGACCGGCCTGGTCGGCGAGCCGGGCTTGACCGGCAGCCGTTCGATGCCGGCGCAGTTGGCCGCGATCGCCCAGCCGGTCTCGGTCTGCCACCAGTGGTCGATCACGGGGCGCCCGAGCAGGTCGCTCGCCCAATGGTAGGTGTCGGGGTCCAGCCGCTCGCCCGCCAGGAACAGGTAGCGGAACCGCGACAGGTCGTAGCGCTGCAGGTGCCGGCCGTTCGGGTCCTCCTTCTTGATCGCCCGGAACGCCGTCGGCGCGGTGAACAGGGTCTTGACGCCGTGGTCGGCGATGACCCGCCAGAAGGCGCCGGGGTCGGGGGTGCCGACCGGCTTGCCCTCGTACAGGATCGTGGTGCACCCGGCCAGCAGCGGCCCGTAGACGATGTAGGAGTGCCCCACCACCCAGCCGACGTCCGACGCCGCCCAGTACACCTCGCCGGGGTGGGTGTCGTAGACGTTCTCCATGCTCCACCGCAGGGCGACCGCGTGGCCGCCGTTGTCGCGCACCACGCCCTTCGGCATCCCGGTGGTGCCGGAGGTGTACAGGACATAGAGCGGGTCTGTAGCCGCCACCGGGACGCAGCCGGCCGGCTCGGCGGCGGCCATCAGCGTCTCCCAGTCGAAGTCGCGACCAGGGGCCAGCTCGGCCCGTGCCTGGGGACGCTGGACCACCACGCACGCCGCTGGCTGGTGCTCGCACAGCTCGAGGGTCCGGTCGAGCAGCGGCTTGTACTCGACCACCCTGCCGCCCTCGATCCCGCAGGAGGCGGCGACCACCACCCGCGGCCTGGCGTCGTCGATCCGCACCGCCAGCTCCTTGGAGGCGAACCCGCCGAACACCACCGAGTGCACCGCCCCGAGCCGGGCGCAGGCGAGCATCGCGATCACGGCCTCCGGGATCATCGGCATGTAGACGACCACCCGGTCGCCCTTGCGCACGCCGAGGCGCGCGAGCACGCCCGCGAACCTCGCCACCTGGTCCAGCAGTTCCCGGTAGGTGAAGCGGCGCACGGTCCCCGTGACGGGGGAGTCGTACACCAGCGCGGGCTGTTCCGCCCGCCCGCCCTCGACGTGGCGGTCGAGCGCGTTGTGGCAGGTGTTCAGCTCCCCACCGGCGAACCAGCGGTAGAAGGGCGGGTTGGCGTCGTCCAGGATCCGCGCTGGCTCCCGGTACCAGTCGACCGCCCCGGCGGCCTCTCCCCAGAAGCCCTCTGGGTCGTCGATGCTCCGCCGGAACGCTTCCTCGTAGGGGCCCATGCCGCCTCCTCGTCGCGCGGACACGCCTCGACCGTGCACGCTACCAGGCCAGATGATTTGAGCGTGCCAGCGGCGCACGATAGCGTCTGCGCCATGTACGACACTCGCTGGCCGCGGCCGGGGCCGGCGATGGCGGCCGTGGGTGCCGTCGTCGGCCTGCTGGTCGGCATCGCCCTTGGGCTCACCTCGCCTGCCTCGGTTGGGGAGGCCGAGGCCGGCGTGGGGCCGCGGACGAGCGCCAGGGCCACCACGACCCTGCCAGAGGAGTTCTACACCGTCGTGCTCGGCAGCTTCGGCAACCGCGAGAACGCCAGCAGCAAGGCGCGGGAGCTGCGCGCCCAGGGCGTCGACGACGCCCGCGTGCTGCGGCAGTCCGACTACTCATCGCTCGGCACGGAGTACGCGGTCTACAGCGGGCTGTTCCGGACCAGCGCCGACGCCGAGGCGCACCTGGAGGAGCTGGCAGAGCTGGGCGTCACCAACTCCTTCTGGAAGCACGTCACCCGGTAGGCGGGACCAGCTCGGCGTAGAGGGCCGCGGTTTCGGTGGCGATCGCCGACCAGCTGAACTCCGCGACCGCCCGCCGCCGGCCCGCCCGTCCCATCCGCTCGGCCAGCTCCGGGTCGGCGAGCAGCCGGTTGACCCGCTCGGCGATGTCGGCGGCGAAGCGGTCGGGGTCGCGGGGACCGTCGGCGCCGTTGCTCTCGAACGGCACCAGCAGGCCCGTCTCGCCATCGGCGACGACCTCGGGGATGCCGCCGGTGGCGGTGGCCACCACCGCGGTCTCGCAGGCCATCGCCTCCAGGTTGACGATGCCGAGCGGCTCGTAGACCGACGGGCAGACGAAGACGGTGGCGTGGGTGAGCAGCTGGATCACCTCGCGGCGCTCCAGCATCTTCTCGATCCAGACGATGCCGCCCCGTTCCTGGCGGATCCGTTCGACCTTGCCGGCCACCTCGCGACCCAGCTCCGGGGTGTCCGGAGCCCCGGCGCAGAGCACCAGCTGGGCCGCCGGGTCGATCGCCAGGGCGGCGTCCAGCAGGTGCGGCACGCCCTTCTGGCGGGTGATCCGGCCGACGAAGATCACCGACGGCCGGTCGGGGTCGACCCCGTAGGCCGCCAGCACGTCGGAGGCCGGGTCGGGCCGGTACTGGCCGGTGTCGATGCCGTTGCGGATGACCCGCACCCTGCCGGCGTCGATCGCCGGGTAGCAGCCGAGGATGTCGGCGGCCATGCCGGCCGAGACGGCGATCACCCGGTCGGCCGCCTCCAGCGCGGTCTGCTCGCAGAAGCGGGACACGTGGTAGCCGCCGCCGAGCTGCTCTGCCTTCCACGGCCGCAGCGGCTCGAGGCTATGCACGCTGACGACGTGGGGGATGCCGTATAGCAGCTTGGCCAGGTGGCCTGCCAGGTTGGCGTACCAGGTGTGGCTGTGGACCAGCTCTGCCTCCTCCACCGCGGCGGCGATCGACAGGTCGGTGGCGACCGTCTGCAGGGCGCCGAGGTGGCGGGCCGTGCCGTGCAGCGCCTCCCACGTCGGGTGGGCGACGACGCGTGGCGAGCCAGGTGGACCGGGTGGCCGCGGGGCGCCGAAGCAGTGCACCTCCAGCTCGACCAGGCGGGTGAGCTCGCGGGCGAGGTACTCGACGTGCACCCCGGCGCCGCCGTAGACGTCGGGGGGGTACTCGCGGCTGAGCAGGGCCACGCGCACGGGCGGCGACCTCCTTCCGGTGGACAGGCGGCCGATCCTAGTCCAGTGGGGCCGACGCTTGGCGACGAGGCGTTCCACTCACGTCCTCACCCAAGTGTGGTTCCATTGTTCCTGTGCCCTTGTTGCCGTAAACGTCGGGAGTCCCCGGACAGGGAAGAGTAGGCGGTCGATGACGACAGCCGACCGGTCAGCACCGTTCCGCAAGGCGGGCTCGCTGCTCGCCCTGCTCGGGCTGGAGCTGGCGGCCGTGCTCGGCCTCCACTGGCTGGGACGCTTCCCCGGCCTGCGGATCCCCTGGGATCGGCCGGTCCAGTGGCTGCTGTCGAGCCCGCTGCAGGAGGTGCTCGGCGCCATCCTGCGCATGGTCGTGCTGGTGATGGCCTACTGGCTGCTGGCCTCCACCCTGATCTACCTGGTCGCCAGCCTGAGCCGGCTGCCGGCCGCCCTGCGGGCGCTGCGCTGGGTCACGCTGCCGGTGGTGCGCCGGGTCGCCGACCACGCGGTCGCGGTGACGCTGGCCACCTCGATGGTCGGGGGAGGCACGGTGGCGCTGGCCGGCCCGGCCGGCGCGGCCCCTGTCAGGGGTGGCGGCCCCAGCCTTGGTCCTCCGGCCCGCGGTCCGGTGGCGGCCGCCACGGCCACCGGCGCGGCCGCCAGGCGCCTTGCCGCCCAACCGACCGAGACATCCACAGGCCAGCCCGAGCCCACCAGCTGGCGCCCGCGCACCGCCACCCAGGAGTCCAACAACGACGCCGGCCAGCCCGCCCCCACCAGCTGGCGCCCGCGCACCGCCACCCAGGCATCCGATACGACCGCCGCGCGGACACCCGAAACCACCGCCGCGCGGACACCCGAAACCACCGCCGCGCAAGCACCCGAAACCACCGCCGCGCAAGCACCCGAAACCACCAGCGCGCAGACACCCGAAACCAACGCCGCGCAGACACCCGAAACCAACGCCGCGCAAGCACCCGAAACCAACGCCGCGCAGACACCCGAAACCACCAGCGCGCAGGCGCGTGGCAGCGACTCCGGCAAAGCGCAGGCACCCGACGAGAACGTGGGACAGCATGCTCCCCAATGGCGCCCGACCCCGGCCGAGAACAGAGCGGCTCCGGAACCGAGGCCGAACTCGGGGCAGGGCCAGACGCAGACCAGCGTGACCGAGAGCTATGAAGTCAAGCGGGGTGACAACCTCTGGACCATCGCCCGCGACAAGTTGGCCAGGGACGGCCCCAAGAGCGCCGACGAGCTGACCGAACGCGAGATCGCCGCCTACTGGGTCGATGTGGTCGGCGCCTACCGGCGCCAGTTCCCCTCCGGCAACCCGGACCTGATCTACAAGGGCCAGCTGCTCCGGCTTCCCCGGGTCCCGGGATCCGGATCGTGAGCCGCTAGGACCTCCCGCGCACCGTCCACAGGCGCCAGCGCCCGCCGGCCTTGTCGTCGCGGCGCATCAGGACGTCCCACTGGTAGTGCTGCACCACCTCGCCGGGCCGGGTCACCTCCACCTTGCCTCGTAGCACGCGCTCGTTCCCGCTGCGGGTGATGACGCGCGCGCCCGACATGGTGATCTGGTAGGCGGGCGGGCCGAGCGCCTCTCCGCCCTGACGCGCCTCGGTGGCCAGCTCCTTGTACTGGGGGCCGTCGGACCAGAACGACTCCTTCACCTCCGCCAGGTCCTTGGTGACCGCGAAGCGGCCCCAGTCGGTCAGGGCGCGCTGCCCGTCGGCCAGCGCCCGCTGGTCCACGGTGGTGGTGGCCGTTGCGGCCTGCTGCTGCTCGCCACCCGACCCGGCGCGGACGGTCAGCCAGGCCAGGATGATGGCGACCACCACCAGCAGGGCGATCAGCACCCAGGTTCGGCGGTTGGCCCGGCTCCGCCGGCGTTGCAGCGACTCCCACTCGTTGTCGGTGATGCTGCCGCTGACGTCGTAATCGTCGGGCATCTCGGCCAACCTCGCTGAGCGTCGCAAACGGGAAACGCGGCCCCACACGGATCAAGTCTGCTCGACCGACCGGCCATTGACAACCCAGCGCTGAGCCGGTTCAGATCAGCCCATCGGCGGAGTCCAGCCGAAGGAGGCAGGCCCCATGGCGGCGGAGATCATCAGCAGCCCCTATCCCGACGTCGAGATCCCCGACGTGCCGCTGCACCAGTTCGTGCTCGCCAACGCCGGGCGCATGGCCGAGGAGCCCGCGCTGATCGATGGGCCGTCCGGGCGCACCCTGACCTTCGGCCAGCTCGCCGGCGGTGTCCAACGGGTGGCGGCGGGGCTGGCGGCCCGCGGCTTCGGCAAGGGCGACGTGCTGGCGATCTACAGCCCCAACCTGCCCGAGTACGCGCTGGCGTTCTACGGCACCGCGGCGGCGGGCGGCGCCGCCACCACCATCAACCCCCTGTACACGGTCGACGAGCTCGCCTTCCAGCTCCAGGACGCCGGGGCGCGGTTCCTGGTCACGGTGCCCCCGTTCCTCGACCGCGCCAGGGAGGCGGCGGCGCGCACGGGTGTCGATGAGGTGTTCGTGTTCGGCGAGGCCGAGGGCGCGACCCCGTTCGCCAGCCTGCTCGCCGCGGGCGGGCAGCCATCGGCCGTGGCGATCGACCCGGCCAACGACCTCGTCGCCCTTCCCTACTCCAGCGGCACCACCGGCCTGCCCAAGGGGGTCATGCTCACCCACCGCAACCTGGTCGCCAACCTCTGCCAGTTCCAGGACGCCCTGGGCACCGGCACCGGTGAGCGACTGATCGCCGTGCTGCCCTTCTTCCACATCTACGGCCTGGTCGTGCTGATGGCGGCGGCCGTCCGGGAGGGCTCCACGCTGGTCACCATGCCCCGCTTCGACCTCGAGGAGTTCCTCCGTATCCTCCAGGAGCACCACGTCACCCGCGCCTACCTGGTCCCGCCGATCGTGCTCGCCCTCGCCAAGCACCCGATGGTCGACAAGTACGACCTGTCGGCCCTGCAGGTGGTCGTCTCCGGCGCCGCCCCGCTGGACGCCGGCCTGCAAGGGGCCGCCGCCAGCCGCGTGGACTGCCTGGTCGCGCAGGGGTGGGGACTCACCGAGACCAGCCCGGTGCTGACCACCAGCGTCGGGGCGCCGCTCGGCCCCAAGCCCGGGGCGGTCGGGGTGCTGCTGCCCAACACCGCGCTGCGGGTGGTCGACCCGGCCACCGGCACCGACGTCGACCGGGGCGAGACCGGGGAGCTGCTGGCGCGCGGCCCCCAGGTCATGAAGGGCTACCTGAACGCGCCGCAGGCGACCGCCGACATGCTCGACCCGGACGGCTGGCTGCACACCGGCGACCTGGGCCGGGTCGACGACGACGGCTACGTCTACGTGGTCGACCGGGTCAAGGAGCTGATCAAGTACAAGGGGATGCAGGTGGCGCCCGCCGAGCTGGAGGCGGTCCTGCTTGGCCACCCGGCGATCGCCGACGCCGCCGTGGTCCGCAGCCCCGACGAGGAGGCCGGCGAGGTCCCCAAGGCGTTCGTGGTGGCCAAGACGCCGTTGCAGGCCGAGGAGGTCATCGCGTACGTGACCGAGCGGGTCGCGCCGCACAAGCGGATCCGCCGGGTCGAGTTCATCGACGAGATCCCCAAGGCGCTGTCCGGCAAGATCCTGCGCCGGGTCCTGATGGACCGGGAGAGCGCCGGCTGAGTATCGGCGCCGCACCCAGCCAGGCGACCATGGAGCGGCCGGCTACGTGCGCGCCGCGCATGCTCGGTCGGCGCTCTTGGATGGCCAGCCCCTGAGGGCTACGCAACCTGGGTCACATCGCCTGCGTATCAGTACGTAGTTCGTCGTCGTCTGGAGTCGTGTACGTTTTCCTGCCATGGTGGCAGCAATGTGGCCGGAGCCGGCCGGCGAGCCCCCCCAAGCCGGCGCGGCGACTCCCACGCCCTCCGCCGGCCGCGCCGTGCCTTCGCTGGGGCCGTTTGCCGAGCTGCTCGGCCAACCGTACCAGCGGCTCAAGGTAGCCGTCCTGCGCGAACTGGCCGGGCTCGAACGGCCGAGCTGGCCGCTGGCGGAGGCCGAGCGGGCCCTGACCTGGCTGGAACCGGTGACTGCCACCCGGCTCCTGTCCGAGCTGCGGGCCGACGGGCTGCTGGTGGAGGCCGGCCGGCCAGCCGGCGCCCCCGGCGAACCCACCGCCTGGCGCCTCTCCGACGAGGCACAGCTGGTGGCGGCGGTCTGCGCGATCCTGGCCGCGCCCCGGATCGCACCGGAGCGCGCCATCAAGGTGCTCGGTGCCGCCATGGCACTTGCCCGGGCGGCCGGAACCGACGAGCGGGCGACCTATGGGCCCTTCGTGGCCGCCACCTCGGTGCTCGAGCGGCACCTGGACACCATGGTCAGGCTGATCGACGAGGGCGCCGAGGACGCGCTGCCCGGGGCGATCCGGCTCGCCAGAACCCTGCTTGCCGACATGCGGGAGCTGCTGGAGCAGGCCGGGGGCGGGCAGACGCACCCGGCCGAGCGGCGGGCCGCGCTGACCGGCGACCACCTGCAGACCCTGACCGACGAGGTCGAGGCCGGGTTGGCCGGCGACGGGCGCGACCGTGACGCCGCCTCCCGCGCCGGCCAGATTCCGTCCGCCGAGGAGCTGCGGGAGCTGATCGCCGCCACCGACGTGGCGACACTGGCCGAGCTGGTCGCCGCGCCGCTCCAGCTCCCCCCGGCGATTCCCCCGGTTCGGGCCGGCACCGCCCTGGCCGCGCTCGACGAGCACCTCGGCCGGCCGGAGCCGGTGGTCGTGCCGCTGCCGGAGCCGACCCTCCTGCCGATCGAGTCGCCAGAGGTCGTGCCCGACTTCGTGCTGCTGGCCGCCGACGTGATGACCTGGCTGGCGGGGCTTGGCGAGAGCGACCTGGCCAAGTGGGTGGTCGGCGGCACTTGGGCCGAGGCGACCGCCCGCATGGCCGCCGCGGTCGAGGCGTGGTCCCGCTGGGGGCCCGCCGGCGACGGCAGCCTTGCGGCGGAGCTCGTCCCGCGGGCCCGCTTCGAGGTGGTCGGCCACGACGAGGTTGGCGTCGTCTCGGTGACGACCGTCCGCGCCCCGGCCACGCGAACCAGCGGCGACCCGCCCCCTGAGGGGCAGCAACCCGCCCCGGTCGGCGCCGGCAGCGACGAGACGTCGCCGTGAACGCCGCCGAGCTGTGCCGGGTGCTGCTGGTCGGGTCGGTGGCCGCCGCCGACGTGCCGGAGCTCGGCGAGCCCGAGACCCGCGAGGCGGTGCGCCGACGGCTGGCCGACACCGGCTGCGAGCTGGCCTACGCGCCCCGGTCCGAGCGCTGGTTGGCCAGGCTGGACGGCCCGTTGCCCGAGCTGGACGGTCACGAGCCGGTGCTCGCCGTCGGCACCGCCGAGCTGGCGGTGCTGGCCACCTGCTGGCTGCACCTGCGCTTCCTGCCGGAGGAGCGCGCCAGGTCCGGCGAGGCGCCGGACGACCAGCCGGCGGCGTCCTTCATCGACCCCGACGACCTGGCCGAGCTGCTCGGCGCCAGGCTCAGCGGGGTCGCGCTGCCCGGCGTGCTCGAGCGCCTCGGTCGCGCCGGCTACCTGACCCTGCGGGAAGGCCAGGTCGAGGCCGGGCCCCTGCTGGACACGCTGGACGAACCGGGAGCGGTCGAGCGGGCAAGGGCGCTGGTCGCCCGCCACCAGCGGCTCGCCCACCTGCGCCAGCGCGCGGCGGACCTGGATGCGGACGGGGGGCCCGATGCCGAGGATTGAGGAGGTCCAGCTCGTCCACTGGGGGTCGCTCCGGCCCGATCCGCTGCCGCTGCTGGTCGGGGGGATCAACGTGGCGACGGGGCCCAACGGCTCCGGCAAGACGTGCTTCCTGGACGCCATCAAGCTGCTGCTCGGCGTCACCAGCTTCGCGCCGGGCCGCAGCTCGGACCGGTACATCTTCGACGGCGGGCCCGGCGGCACGCCGGCCGAGCGGGCCTTCCTGCGGGCCACCTTCGCCAACCCGGTGTTGCCGGAGCGCGGGGGGCGGCTGTTCGCGATGGCCGACGGCCGCCTCGCGGACGCCGAGCGGGTCAGCGTCGTCTGCCTGGTGACCCGTGAGAGCCGGCGCTACCGGATCCTGCCAGACCTGGTCCGCTGGGGATTCGAGCAGCCGCTGGCCGATGACCTCGACGCGTTCATGGAGGCCAACCCCGAGGCGGAGTGGCTCGGCCCCCGGCTCTACGAGGAGTTGCTGGACCGGACCGGCATCACCAGGGCGCTGCGCGAGGTGCTCGCCCTGCCGCAGGGCGCGATCGACCGGACGATGGACGAGCAGCCGGCCGGGCTGCTCGCCAAGCTGCTGGAGCTGACCGGCGAGGGGGCCCTGCTCGCCGAGGTCGAGGCGCGTCGGGAGCGGGCCGATGACGCCCGCACCGCCTACCTGGCGGCGATCGAGGCGGCCAGGGCCGAACAGGACCGGCTCGACGAGCTCCAGGGCCACGCCGGCCGCCACCTGGAGTGGGCCGGGCTGCGGGAACGGCTCGACCTGCTGCGCGACCTCGCCAGGCCCGCCGCCGAGCACCGCGACGTGGCCGTCCGGGTCGAGGCGGTGCGGAGCGAGCGGGAGTCGGTCTCCGAGGGGATCAGCGGGGACCGGACGACCCTTGCCGAGCTCGGCGTCCAGGTGCCTGCCCTCGAGGTCAAGGCCACCGAGCTGGCCGGCCAGGCCCAGGCGCTGGCCGACCGCCTGGTCGAGACCCGCGAGGCCCGAGCCGCGCTGGAGCTCCGCCTCGCCACCGTCGACGCGCGGGCCGAGGAGGCCCAGGCCTCGACGGTCCGCATGGCCAGCCTGGCCGGCGAGCGGACCACCGAGCAGGCCGAGGCCGAGGTGCAGGCGGCAGAGTCCAGCCTCTCCACCGTGCTCGCCAGACGGCAGGAGATCGGCGCCGCCCTCGCCGGCTGCGAGGCGCGGATCGCCCTGGTCGGCGGCGGCGGCATCGCGACCCCGCCGGAGGTGACGGCCTTCAAGGCGCGCCTGGCCGAGGCCGGCATCGATGCCCTGGTGGTCGCCGAGGTGCTGGAGCTGGCCGACCACGCCGCTGGGGACGCCACCCGCGCCCGGGCGGAGGCCGCCCTCGGGGACGCCCTCTGGGCCCTGCTGGTGCCCTCCCACAGCTACCGGGAAGCGACCGCGCTGGCCGTCGAGGCCGGCTACCGCTGGCCGATCGCCCGTGGCGGGGCAGGCGACCCGCGGGCCGCGCTGACCGGCGTGCTCGGGCCGGTCGAGCTCGGCCTGCTGCTGGAGCGGGAGGACGCGCAGGCGGCCCACGACGCCGCCCAGGCCCACAGCCTCGCCGCCCGCGGCCTGGCGGCGGTCGCCCCCGACGGGATGCGGTACGGCGACAGCATCTCCCGCCTGCAGGCACCAGCCCAGCCGGTGCTGGGAGCCCGCGCAAGGGAGCTGCAGCTGTTCCAGCTCAGGGCCGAGGCCACCAAGCTCGGCGAGGAGGCGGCCGAGCTGGACGTGGCCGCCAACGAGCTGCGGGCAGCCTGGCAACGGGCCATGCAGGTGCTCGAGGCGGTCCGCACCCTCCCCGACCTCCAGGCGCAGGTCGAGGAGGCCGAGACCGACCGCAAGGAGGCTGCGGGGATGGAGCGCTCCGCGCTGGCCGAGCGCGAGCGCGCCCTCACCGGCGACCTGCGCCAGCTCGACGAACGACGCGGCGCAGCCAACGCCGAGCTGGCCCTCGCGAGGGGACGCCAGGCCGAGCTCGAGACCCGGCTGGCCAAGCGCCTGCCAGAGCTCGCCGAGCTGGACGGACGGCTGGCGGGCCTGGAGACGGAACTTGCAGAGCGGCCCCTCACCGCGGAGCAGCGGGCGCTGCTCGACGCCGGCGACCTACCAGGCACCGAGTCGGTGGTGCGCGACATCGACTGGCTGGACGGGCAGGTCAAGGACCAGCAGCGCTTCCCGGCCGAGGTGCGTGAGGCGGAGCTGCTGGTGCGACGGGAAACCCAGAGCGGGGCGGTGGAGGAGGCCAGCCGCCTCGCCGAGCGGCGCAAGCTCGAGCTGGACGACCAGCTCGGGCTCGTGGAGCAGGCCAGGCGCCGCTTCGAGGAGGGCGTCAGGGAGGCCGTCCAGCGGCTCAGCGCCGAGTTCGCCCGCGTCTGCCAGACGGCGGGGGTGGAAGGCGAGCTGCGCCTGCTGGCCGGCGACCGGCCAGAGGAGTACGGGGTGGACGTGCTGGTCGCCCACAGACCAGGCGACCGCAAGCGCTCCTACCGGGACGCCGCCCACTCCGGTGGCCAGCGCGCCACCATCGCGATCCTGCTGCTGCTGGCCACCATGGGCACCGCCGACGCGGCGGACCTGCTCATCATGGACGAGCACATCGCCCACCTCGACTCGACCAACATCGACCACGTGGCCGCGGTGATGCACGCGCTGGCCGACCGGGTGCAGTTCGTGCTCGCCACCCCGACCAACGCCGAGTCGTTGCGGCTGTCCTGGTGCGACCTGCAGCTCGCCTTCCTGCCGAGGGATCCGGGCCGCGCCTACAGCCCGCCGATCCGGCTGCTCTCCCGCCTCGGCGTCGGCGACCTCGAGGAGCGGGTCCCCGAGCGCGAGCTGAGCGCGCCCTGAC
>DASYRU010000313.1:0-3500 GCA_036004165.1 Actinomycetota bacterium | reverse complement strand
GACAGCGTCCCGGTGACCACCGTCCCACTGCCGCGCATGGTGAAGACCCGGTCGACCGGGAGCCGTGGCCGGCCCCGGTCGGGCGGCTCGGGCGCCCGGTCGATGGCCTGGTCGAGGGCGGCCCGCAGCGCGTCGAGGCCGAGCCCCGACGGCGCCGCCGTGGGGACGACCACCGCCCCGGCGAGGGTGGTGCCGGCCAGCCGGTCGGCCACCTCGGCGGCGACCCGGTCCCTGGTGGCCCCGTCGACCAGGTCGACCTTGGCGAGGGCGACCACCCCGGTCGGGACGCCGAGCAGGTCGAGGATGGCAAGGTGCTCGGCCGACTGGGGCCGCCAGCCCTCGCTGGCGTCGACCACGAACAGGGCGCAGTCCACGCCGCCGACGCCGGCGAGCATGTTGTGGACGAAGCGTTCGTGCCCCGGCACGTCGACGAAGCCGACCTCGCGGCCGGAGGGCAGCGTCGTCCAGGCGAAGCCGAGGTCGATCGTCATGCCCCTGGCCTTCTCCTCGCCCAGCCGGTCGGGGTCGGTGCCGGTGAGGCCGAGCACCAGCGCCGACTTGCCGTGGTCGACGTGCCCGGCCGTCCCGATCACGTGCGGCATCAGGGACCAGCCGGGGGTGGTGGTGGGGGTGGTGGCATCGGGGGGGTCCGGGGGGGTGCTTGTTGCCCCCCCGGTCGATAGGCTCCCGCCGGTCGATCGGCTCCCCCCGGTCGATCGAAGGCGGCGCGGACGGCCTCGGCCACCTGCCCGTCCTGCTCCGGCGGGACGGTACGCAGGTCGAGCACGACCCGGCCGCGCTCGGCGCGGGCGACGACCGGCGGTTCGCCCGCCCGCAGCCGGGCGAGCAGCGCCGCCTCGCCGCTCGGGGCCGGGTCGACCTCGACCAGGACGCTCGGCAGCCCCTCGCCAGGCAGGCTGCCGCCGCCGGCCACGCTGGTCCCCTCGCGCAGCGACGCGGCCGGCCCGACGGCGGCGGCCAGCGCGGCCGCCCGCGGCCGGATGTCCTCCGGGCCGAGCAACAGCGACCGCCAGACCGGCAGCTCGTCGCGGCGCCCGGCGAGGTGGGCGGCCAGGGTCGCCTCGCAGGCGGCAAGGGTGAGCTTGTCGGCCCGCACGGCCCTGGCGATCGGGTGGCGGGCCAGGCGCGCGACCAGCTCGGCGCGGCCGACGACCAGCCCGGCCTGCGGGCCGCCGAGCAGCTTGTCGCCGGAGAACAGCACCAGGTCGGCGCCCGCGGCGAGGCTGCCCGCCACCGACGGCTCCGCCAGGAGCTCGCCGGACAGCAGCCCGGAGCCGAGGTCGTGGAGCAGGGGCAGGCCGTGCTCGTGGGCGACGGCGGCCAGCTCGCCCAGGCCGGGGCGGGTGGCGAAGCCCTCCACCCGGTAGTTGGACGGGTGGACGGCCAGCACCAGGCCGGTGCGGTCGCCGAGCGCCCCGGCGTAGTCGTGGAGGTGGGTCCGGTTGGTCGTGCCCACCTCCACCAGCACCACCCCGGCCGCCTCCATGATCGCCGGCAGGCGGAACTCGCCGCCGATCTCGATCAGCTCGCCCCTGGAGACGACCACCTCGCGGCCGTGGGCGAGGCCGCCGAGGGCCAGCAGCAGGGCGCCGGCGGCGTTGTTGACCACCAATCCCATCTCCGCCCCGGTGGCCTCCCGCAGCAGCGCCTCGGCGGCCGCCCCGCGGCGGCCGCGGGTGCCGGCGGCCAGGTCGTACTCGACGGTGGCGTAGCCGGCCGCCTCGGCCACCGCCGCACGCGCCGCCGCCGACAGCGGCGCCCTGCCCAGGTTGGTGTGCAGCACCACCCCGGTGGCGTTGACGACCGCCCGCGTGCGGCGCGCGGCCAGCGCGTCCAGCTCGCCGGCCACCGCTGCGGCCAGCTCGTCCAGGCCAGGGACCGGCCCGCCGCCGGCGACCGCCAGGCGGCTGGCGTCGAGGGTCCGGCGGGCCGCCCCGAGCACCGGGCCATGTCCCCAGGTGGCGGCCTGCTCGCGCAGGGCCGGATGCTCCAGCAGCACGTCGACCCTTGGCAGCAGGCGGCGCGGATCGGTGGCCATGCCCCATTCTCGACGACATCGGGCTTCCACCGCTCGCCGGCTGGACTACCATCGCCGTCTGCGTCCCGACGACGAGAGGAGCGGCAGCCTGGCCGCGATCCCGCGTCCCGCCGCCACCGTGGCGCTGCTGCGCGACGGGCCGGCCGGCCTCCAGGCCTATCTGCAGCTGCGGCCGCTGTCCATGGGGTTCGCCGGCGGGTTGTGGGTCTTCCCCGGCGGGCGGGTCGACGACGCTGACCGCGACCCGGCGGTCGACGCCGCCTGGGCGGGGCCGCCCCCGGCCGCCTGGGCCGAGCGGCTCGGCCTGCCGGTCGACGACGCCCGCGGGCACCTGGTGGCCGCCTGCCGCGAGACCCTCGAGGAGGCCGGCCTGCTGCTGGCCGAGCCGGCGCCGGCCGCCGACCAGCTCGCCGACGCCCGGCGCGAGCTGCTGGCCGGCTCGCGCGGGTTCGCGGAGCTGCTGGCCGACCTGGGGGTGCGGCTCGACACCGGCCGGCTGCGCTACTGGGCCTGGTGGGTGACGCCGGAGCTGGAGCGGCGCCGCTACGACACCCGCTTCTTCCTGGCCGGCCTGCAGGGCGACGCGGCCGTCACCGCCCACCGGGCAGAGGCCGACCGGGAACGCTGGCTGGCGCCGGCCGCGGCCGCCGGCGACCAGGGGCTGGAGATGCTGCCGCCGACCCGCTACACCCTGCGCGACCTGGCCGGGTTCGGGTCGGTGGCGGAGGCCCTCGCCGCCGCCGGCGGCCGGCCGGTCGAGCGGGTCCTGCCGGTGCTGGACGGCGCCGAGCTGGTCATGCCCTGGCAGGAGCGCTACCCGGTCCCCTTCCCGCTGCTGGAGCCGGGGGGGTCCGGCCGGAGGGGTCCGGGGAACCCATGACCGCGGTGGAGCGCTGGAGCGAGCGGGTGGTGCGGGTGCTGGCCCCCAACCCGTCGCCGCTGACCCTCGAGGGGACCAACACGTTCGTGGTCGCCGATCCTGGTGCCCGCGGCGCCGTGGTGATCGACCCCGGCCCGGCCGACGACCGCCACGCCCTCGAGGTGGTGCGGGCCTGCGGCGGCCGCGGGGTCGAGCTGGTGCTGCTCAGCCACACCCACCCGGACCACGCCGAGGGCGCGCGGGACTTCGCCGACCGGGTCGGGGCGCCGCTGGCCGCCATCGCCCCCGGCTGGTCCACCCCGGGCGCCCCGGACCTGGGGTCCGGCGTCCCGCTGGCCGCCGCCGGCCTGCAGCTGCGGCCGCTGCCCACCCCCGGCCACGCCGCCGACCACTGCTGCTTCCTGCTGGCCGCCGAGCGGGCGGCGTTCACCGGCGACCACGTGCTCGGCCGCGGCACCACGGTCGTCGAGTGGCCGGGTGGGGACATGGCCGCCTACCTGCGTTCGCTGGAGCTGCTGCTCGACCAGGACCTCGACCGCCTCTACCCGGGGCACGGCCCGC
>DASYRU010000312.1:0-2118 GCA_036004165.1 Actinomycetota bacterium | reverse complement strand
CGGCGCACGCGGCCTTCCTGGCGCTGCGCTGGGCGCCGGCGCAGACGGTGGAGAACCTGCGCCGGCTCGAGCGCGACTTCGACGTCTACACCAAGTGGGGCTTCCTTGACTCGGTGAACGTGGAGTCCGGGGTGGTGTCGGGCGCCTACCTGTCCCTCGACCAGGGCATGATCATGGGCGCCATCGGCAACGCCCTTGGCGGCGACTTCCTGCGGCGCCTGTTCGTCACCGACCGCGTCGAGCGGGCCCTGCGACCGCCGATGGGCGTGGAGGAGTTCAACGCCTCCCCGCGCGGCTGCACCGTCCGCGGCACCGACGGCGGCGACCGCCTGACCGGCACGCCAGGTGACGACGTGATCTGCGGCGAGGGCGGCGACGACGTCGTCAACGGCGCCGGAGGCCGTGACGTGGTCTACGGCGACGGCGGGGACGACCGGCTCGCCGGCGGCGACGGCGACGACACCGTCTACGGCGGCGACGGCGACGACCGGCTCGCCGGCGGCGATGGCGAGGACGTGCTCTCCGGCGGCCCTGGCGACGACACCCTCGCCGGGGGGCGGGGTGCCGACCACCACGAGGGCGGCACCGGCGACAACCGCTGCCCGGACCTGGGCGGCGGGGACACCGCCAACGCCTGCGGCGCGGCGGCGGCTTCGAGCGCCTGAGCGGACCGGGGCCGGCATGGCACACTGAGGTCGTCCAGGAGACCCGCGACGCGGGCTCCGAGGAGCCAAGTTCAGAGGAGGCCGCCATGCCGGTCACCGTCGCCGACCTCGCCGCGTGGAAGCAGCGGCGGGAGCGGTTCGTGATGCTCACCGCCTACGACGCCCTGACCGCACGCGTGCTCGACGAGGCCGGGATCCCGCTGTTGCTGGTCGGCGACTCGGTGGGCAACAACGTGCTCGGCTACGACAGCACCATCCCGGTCACCATGCAGGAGTCGCGCATCTTCACCGCCGCGGTCGCCCGTGGCGCCCGCAACGCGATGGTCGTCGGCGACCTGCCGTTCGGGTCCTACCAGGCCTCGGCCGCCGAGGCGCTCCGCAACGCGACCCGCCTGGTCAAGGTGGGCGCCAACGCGGTCAAGCTGGAGGGCGGCCGCCGCTCGGCCAAGGCGGTCCGCAGGATGGTCGCGGCCGGCATCCCGGTGATGGGGCACCTTGGGTTCACGCCCCAGTCGGCCAACGCGTTCGGCCGCAAGGTGGTCCAGGGCCGCGGCGAGCAGGGCGACGAGCTGCTGGCCGACGCGCTCGCCCTGCAGGAGGCCGGCAGCTTCGCGGTCGTGCTGGAGGCGATCCCGGCCGAGCTCGGCGCCCGCATCACCGACGCCCTGGAGATCGCCACCATCGGCATCGGCGCCGGGCCGGGGACCGACGGGCAGGTGCTGGTGATCACCGACCTGCTCGGGCTCACCCCCGACCCCACCCCGCGCTTCGTCAAGCGCTACGCCGACCTGCGCGCGACCATCGCCGAGGCGGCCAACCGCTTCGCCAAGGACGTGGCCGAGGGCCACTACCCCGCCCCAGAGCACCAGTACCACTGAGCCAGCTCGGGCCGAGCTTGGTTGCGGGAACAACTATCCCTCTGGTAGTTGTTGTCTCAACCATCTGCAAGCACGCTCCTTGGAAGGACACCCAGCATGAGCGAGGGAACCAGCACGTCCGCGGCGGTCGGCACCTGGACGATCGACCCGTCCCACCAGTCGTTCGAATTCGTCGCCCGCCACCTGATGGCCAAGGTCCGCGGCCGCTTCCAGCAGGTGCGCGGCGAGGCCCGCATCGCCGAGGTGCCGGAGCAGTCCACCGTCGAGATCGAGATCGAGGCGGCCAGCGTCACCACCAACGAGCCGACCCGCGACGGCCATCTGCGCTCGCCCGACTTCTTCGACGTGGAGCGCTTCCCCACCATCGGCTTCCGCAGCACGGGGGTGCGGCCAGCCGGCCCCGACGCCTGGAAGCTGGACGGCGAGCTCACCATCCGCGGCATCTCCCGGCCGGTCACCCTCGACCTCGAGTTCCTCGGCGCCGCCACCGACCCCTACGGCAACCCGAAGCTCGGCTTCTCGGCCTCGGCCGAGGTCAACCGGCTGGACTGGGACCTCAAGTGGAACGCCCCGCT
>DASYRU010000311.1:0-5112 GCA_036004165.1 Actinomycetota bacterium | reverse complement strand
CTCCCCCACCGAGCGGCCGCTGACCACCGAGAACAGCTCCAGCAGGTTGCTGACGGCCGGCTTGTCGGGCCGGGCCAGCACCTCCCTGCCGGAGTCGGTCACCGCGGAGCGGAGCTTCTTGCGGATCGCCTCCGGCGGGTCCAGCAGCTCGATGCGGCCGGCGGCCGACGCCGCCGACTTCGACATCTTCGCCTGGGGGAGCTGCAGGTCCATGACCCGCCCGCCGACCTTGGGGATGTAGGCCTCCGGGACGACGAAGGTCTGGCCGAAGCGGGCGTTGAAGCGCTCCGCCAGGTCCCTGGTCAGCTCCAGGTGCTGGCGCTGGTCCTCCCCGACCGGCACCCGGTCGGCCTGGTAGATGAGGATGTCGGCGGCCTGCAGCACCGGGTAGTTGAAGTAGCCGGCCGGCAGCGCCCCCTCGCCGCCCTCGGCCGCCTTGGCCTTGAACTGGGTCATGCGGCGCAGCTCGCCGAAGGTCGCCAGGTGGTTGAACAGCCAGGTGAGCTCGGTGTGCTCCGGCACGTGCGACTGCACGAACAGCGTGCACACCTCGGGGTCCAGGCCGCAGGCGAGCAGGAGCGCGGCCACCTCGAGGGTGCGGTCGCGCAGCTCCTCCGGGTCGTAGGGCAGCGTGATCGCGTGCAGGTCCACCACAAACAGGTAGGAGTCGAACTCGTGCTGCATGTCCACCCACTGCCGGAAGGCACCGACGTAGTTGCCGATGTGGGTGTTGCCGGTCGGCTGGACGCCGGACAGGATGCGCGGCACGCTGGCTCCTCCAGACAAGGTGGCCGAGGGATGTCCCCGCCCGGATCGTAGCGGCTTGACGGTCGGCGAGGCCATGCGGCACCGTTGCGGGCGATGACTGCCGTGCTGCTGACCCGCGATCGCGCCCTCGACCACTGCTGGGTGGTCTCCTGCGCGTGTCCGAGGGTCCGGCGGTCGCGGCGCACGCCGAGCTAGCTCCCCGACCGCCCGGGCCTTCACGCCCCGACCCGAGCGCGTCGAGAGGAGCCATCCGTGGCGGCGACCGCCACTCGTAGATCAGCAGCGACCGCCGACGAGCTGCGCGCCGCCGCCGACCGTCTCGAACGGCGGCCGGCGCAGGAGGTGCTCGCCTGGGCGATCGGCACCTTCGGCCGCGGCTTCGCGGTGGTGACCAGCTTCCAGGCCGAGGGCTTGGTGGTGCTGGACCTCGCCAGGCGCATCGACCCGCAGGTGCGGGTGCTGACCCTGGACACCGGCCGCCTCCCCGAGGAGACCTTCGAGGTCATGGAGGCGGTCCGCAGCGGCATGCGGCTGCCGGTGGAGGTGCTCGCCCCCGACCCGGCCGCGGTGGCGGCGATGGTCGGCCGCCACGGGCCGAACCTGTTCCGCCGCGACCCGTCGCTGCGGATGCTCTGCTGCCACGTCCGCAAGGTCGCCCCGCTGGCAGCCGCCCTCGCCGGCCTCGACGCCTGGGCGACCGGGCTGCGCCGCGACGGCGGCCAGGCGAGGGCCGGCACCGGCAAGGTCGAGCTGGACGCCGACCACGGCGGCATCGTCAAGCTGAACCCGCTGGCCGACTGGACCCGCGAGCAGGTGTGGGACCACGTGCGGGCCAACCGCCTGCCGGTCAACGCCCTCTTCGAGCGCGGCTACAGCTCGATCGGCTGCGCCCCCTGCACCCGCCCGACCCGGCCCGGCGAGGACGAGCGCGCCGGGCGCTGGTGGTGGGAGGCGGACGCAACCCGCGAGTGCGGCCTGCACCACGCCAGCCCGGACGAGCGCTTCGAGGTGGCGCTGGGGCGCCTGCGGGACGACCTCGTCGGCGGGCAGGACGGGAAGGGGAGCGGCTGATGGCCTTCGGCTACCCGGTGTTCCTGGAGCTGGCCGGCAGGCGGGCGCTGGTGGTCGGCGAGGGCGCGGTGGCCGCCGGCAAGGTGGACGGGCTGCTCGCCGCTGGCGCGGCCGTCACCGTGGTGGCGCGGGGGCCGGACGCCGAGCTGGAGCAGCTGGCGGCCACGCAAGGGGTGACCGTGCACCGCCGCGGCTTCGCCCCGGGGGACCTGGCCGGCGTGTTCCTGTGCGTGGCGGGCTCGGCCGACCCGGCCGTGCGGGCGGCCGTCGCCGCGGCGGCGAGGGCCGCAGGGGTGCTGGTCAACGTGATGGACGACGTTCCCAACTGCGATTTCGCCGCGCCCGCCATTGTCCGCAGGGGCGACCTGGTGGTCGCGGTGGCGACCGGGGGCCGCGCGCCCGCCCTCGCCAGCCGGCTCCGGGCCGAGCTGGGCGAGCGCTTCGGGCCGGAGTGGGCCGAGCTGGTCGACCTGGTCGGCGAGGTGCGGGCGGCCACCCTCGGCGACCTGCCCGACCTGCAGGAACGGGCCCGCCGCTGGCGGGCGGCGCTGGACCTGGCCGAGCTCGAGGAGCTGGCCCGCGACGGCCGGCGGGAGCTGGCCGCCAGCCGCCTCCGCGCCCGGCTCCTGGCAGAGGACGGGGAGTCACGGTGAGCGGCGTCGTCTACCTGGTGGGGGCGGGGCCGGGCGACCCGCGGCTGCTCACCCTGCGCGGCGCCGAGGTGCTGCAACGGGCCGAGGTGGTGGTCTACGACCGGCTCGCCCCGGCCGCCCTGCTCGACCTCGCCCCCCGCGGCGCCGAGCGGGTCGACGCCGGCAAGGCACGCGGCCGCGCGGCGCTCCCCCAGGCCGCGATCAACCGGCTCCTGGTCGACCGGGCGCGGCGCGGCCTGACGGTGGTCCGGCTCAAGGGCGGCGACCCGTTCGTGTTCGGCCGCGGCGGCGAGGAGGCGCTGGCGCTGGCGGCCGCCGGCGTGCCGTTCGAGGTGGTGCCCGGCGTCAGCGCGGCGGTCGCCGCGCCCGCCTACGCCGGCATCCCGCTCACCCACCGTGGCCTGTCCTCCAGCGCCGCGGTGGTGAGCGCCAGCCAGGCCGGCGGGCGACCGGCCGACCTGCGCCGGCTGGCGACCGCGGCCGACACGCTGGTGGTGCTGATGGCCGCCGAGCGGCTCGGCGAGGTCTGCGCCGCCCTGGTCGCGGCCGGCCGCCCGGCCGACCAGCCGGCCGCGGTGGTCAGCTGGGCGACCACCAGCGCCCAACGGTCGCTGGTCGGCACGCTGGCCGGGCTGGCCGGTGTCGAGGTGGACCCGCCCGCCACCCTGGTCGCCGGCCCGGTCGTCTCCCTGGCGGAGGAGCTGGCCTGGTTCGCCCCCGGCGGCCTCGCCGGGCACCGCCGCGACGTGGCAGGGCGTTGACACGCGCCGGCCGGACGGGTAGGCAGGGCGGTGACAGCCGCCACACGCTGGGAGTGCACCATGGCCGTCCGACGTCCAGGGGCCGAAGACCTTCGGGCGATCGCCCACCAGTTCCACTTCACCATCCCCGACCAGCGGATGCCTGCCTTCCAGGCGCTGGTGGAGAGCTTCCTGGCCCCCTACGACCGGCTGGACCAGCTCCAGGAGCCGAGGCAGCCGCCGCGCTACCCCCGTGACGGCGGCGCCGCGCCGCGGCCGGAGGAGAACCCGCTGGGCGCCTGGGCGTGGCGGGTCCGCATCCAGGGCGCCGCCGCCGGGCCGCTTGCCGGCAGGACCATCGCGATCAAGGACAACGTCGCCGTCGCCGGCGTGCCGATGAACAACGGCACGGTGCTGCTGGACGGCTACGTGCCCGACGAGGACGCCACCGTGGTCGAGCGGGTGCTGGACGCGGGCGCCACGATCCTCGGCAAGGCGGTCTGCGAGAGCCTGTGCTTCTCCGGCGGCAGTCACACCGCCGACAGCGGTCCGGTGCGCAACCCCTACGACCCGACCCGCAGCACCGGCGGCTCCTCCACCGGGTCGGCGGCGCTGGTGGCCGCCGGCGAGGCCGACCTTGCCATCGGCGGCGACCAGGGCGGCTCGGTGCGCATCCCGAGCTGCTGGTCGGGGATCTACGGGCTCAAGCCGACCTGGGGGCTGGTGCCGTACACCGGCGCGTTCCCGATCGAGCTGTCGCTCGACCACCTCGGCCCGATGGCCCGCAGCAGCCGCGACGTGGCGCTGCTGCTGTCGGTGCTGGCCGGCCCGGACGGTCTTGACCCACGCCAGCGCGCCGGCCTGCAGCCGGCCGACTACCTCGCCGCGCTCAGCGGCGACGTCGCCGGGCTGCGGCTGGCGGTGGTCCGCGAGGGGTTCGGCCACCAGGGACTGTCCGAGCCGGACGTCGACGAGGCGGTGATGCAGGCCGCCAGGTCCTTCGAGCGGCTCGGCGCCAAGGTCGAGGAGGTGTCGATCCCATGGCACCGCGACGCCATGGCGGTCTGGAACGCGATCGCCGTCGAGGGGGCCACCGCGATCATGGTCGCGGGCGAGAGCATGGCCTACGGCGCCAAGGGCCGCTACGCCACCGGGCTGGTCGACGCCTTCGCCGAGGGCCGGCGCGCCAGCGGCGACCGGCTCTCTGAGACCGTCAAGCTCACCGTGCTCGCCGGGCAGTGGATGACCGACGCGCACCACGGCCGCTACTACGCCAAGGCGCAGAACCTCGCCCGCAGCGCCCGCGCCGCCTACGACGAGGTCCTCGGCGGCCACGACCTGCTGCTCATGCCGACGCTGCCGCTGAAGGCGACGCCGCTGCCGGCGGCCGATGCCCCGGTCGAGGAGTACGTGGCAAGGGCCCTCGAGATGATCCCCAACACCGCGCCGTTCGACGTCACCGGCCATCCGGCGATGAACGTGCCCTGCGCGATCTCGGCCGGCCTCCCGGTCGGCATGATGCTGGTCGGCCGGGACGGCGACGAGGCCACAATCCTGCGTGCCGCCGACGCCTTCGAGCGCGAGCTGTTCCAGCCGCCGGCCCCGCCGCCCGCCGCCGGCCTCAGCCCCTGAGCTGGCGCAGCACGTACTGGAGGATGCCGCCGTGGCGGAAGTACTCGACCTCGTTGGGGGTGTCGATGCGGATGCGGGCGCTGAACTCCTGGTCGTCGGCCCGCACGGCCGCCTCGCGCGGGAAGCCGTCCGGCCCGGCCCCTTCGAGGCCGGTGATCTCGAAGGTCTCGTGGCCGCTGAGGCCGAGCGAGCCGACCGAGGAGCCGGCGGGGAACTCCAGCGGCAGCACCCCCATGCCGACCAGGTTG
>DASYRU010000310.1:0-6657 GCA_036004165.1 Actinomycetota bacterium | reverse complement strand
GAGGTCAAATCCCGGCATCCCGGCCATGACGGAGCCTCGACGCATGAGGCTCCGTCAGCGTGCAAGCCGCGGAATGGGAGGGCGCATGGACCTGGCCGATCTGCAGGCTCGGATCGAGGCGACCTTCGGGGAGCGCGACCGCGCCCGCGGGGTCGACGGCACCTTCCGCTGGTGGGTCGAGGAGGTCGGCGAGGTCGCCAAGGCGCTCAGGGCCGGCGACCCGGCCGCCCTCGAGCACGAATTCGGCGACGCGCTGGCATGGCTGGCCAGCGTCGCCAACGTCGCCGGCGTCGATCTGCAGCGGGCCGCCGCCCGCTACGCCGACGGCTGTCCCCGCTGCGGCCACACCCCCTGCACCTGCCCCCCCGCCTGAGCGGCACCAGCGGATGATCCCGATCTCCGTCGAGCAGCTGGCGACGCTCCGGCCCTGGTTCGTGCCCGACCGGCCTGGCCCGCTGGTCGGCCTGCACGTCATCCAGACCGGCAACGGGACCTGCCTGGCCGACCGCTGGCCCGACCCGCGTGCCCTGCTGGTGGAGTCCGCCGGCAACTACACGCTGACCGGCGACCCGCGGGTGCTGCAGCCGGCCGACCTCCGCGGCCGGGTCGCCGGTTTCCTCGACGCGCCGGCGCGGTTCCTGCCCCTGCTCCAGGCGGCGTTCCCCGGCCTGCTGGTCTGGGACCGGGTGGTCCTCGCCCTCGAGGCGTCGCCGCGGGCGCCGGAGGGGTCCGGGGAACCCCAAGGGGGTGCCCCGGTCAATCGGGCTCGAACCGACCGGCACGTCCGCCGGCTCGCCGCCGGCGACGCCGACCTGCTCGGCAGGCTCGGCGAGGAGGCCGCCTGGATCGGGAGGACCTGGGGTGGCCCGGCGGGGTTGGTGGCCGGCGGCACCGGGTGGGGAGCGTTCGCGGGCGGGCGGCTCGTCTCGGTCGCGTGCAGCTTCTTCGTCGGCGAGCGCCACGAGGACGTCGGGGTGGCCACCGAACCCGACTTCCGCGGCCAGGGTCTGAGCACCGCCTGCGCGGGCGCCGTCTGCGAGGACATCTTCCGGCGGGGCAGGACGCCGAGCTGGACGACCTCGCCCGACAACGCCGCGAGCCTCCGGGTGGCCGCCAAGCTCGGGTTCGCGCTCCAGCGACGCGACCGCCTCTACGTTATCGAGGCGCCGATTCCCTGACCTGGCGCGGCGCCCGGGTCAGCCGCCGAGCAGGCGGGTGATGCGGTGGCGGATCGCCAGGGTCAGCTCGTCGGCCTGGGCGTCGGTGAGCTTGGCGCCCCAGGGGGAGCGGACGTAGAAGACGTCGACCACCCGGTCGCCGAGGGTGTCGATCTTGGCGACCCGGACGTCGAGGTCCAGCTCGGCGAGGGCGGCCGCGATCGCGTGCAGCAGCCCGAGGGCGTCGCCGGCCCGCACCTCCACCACCGTGGAGTGCGCCGACTCGTCGTGCAGCACCCGCACGTCGGGCTCGACCGGAGCGGGCGGGCGGTAGTCGCGCGCCTTCCGCTCGAGCCTGGCCTCGACCGCCAGCCGGCCGGACCAGGCCGCCTCCAGGTCGGCGCCGACCCGCTCCCAGCGGGGCGCCGACAGGGCCAGGACCGCGAAGCGCTGGAGGATCAGCCCGTCGCTGGTCGACCAGGCCTGGGCGCGCAGCACCGAGACGCGGTGGAGGGCGAACACCCCGGCCGACCTCGCCAACGTCCCCGGCCGGTCGGGGGCGCAGAGGGTGACGGTCCCGTGCCCGTCGGCCGCCTGCTCGATCCGGTAGCGGACCGCACCGGCTGCTGGCGGCTCCGCCAGCAGCTCCAGCTCATCGGCCAGCTCCTGCGGCGCCACCGAGGCCGGGTAGGAGGGGGGCAGGGTGGCCAGCAGGTCGCGAGCCCGGCCGGTCAGGCTGGGACGGGCCGCCTCGACCTGGCGGGCGAGGGCGGCCGGGTCGCCCGGACCGGGCGGCGCCCCGCGCTCCATCGCCTCCAGCACCCGCCTGACCAGGTCGCCGACCAGTGTGGCCTTCCAGTCGCTCCAGGCGGTCGGGCCGGTGGCCAGCCCGTCGGCGATCGTCAGCAGGTGCAGCAGGTGCACCCGGCGCGGCTCGCCGAGGATGGCGGCGACCCCGCCGATCACCGTGGGGTCGTCGAGGTCGCGGCGGGTGGCGGTGTCGACCAGCAGCAGGTGGTGGCGGACGAGGGCGGCCGCCTCGTCGACCTCCGCGGGCTCCAGGCCCATGCGGTGCAGGGCCCGGCGGGCCAGCCGCTCGCCGGCGACGCTGTGGTCGTCCCCCGACCCCTTGCCGATGTCGTGCAGCAGGGCGGCCAGGTACAGCGAGCCCGGGTCGCCCGCCACGGCCGCCCCCTCCGGTCGGTCGAGCAGGCTGGTGACCTCGGCGACGGTGACGAAGGCGTGGCCGTCGACGGTGTAGCGATGCCACGGGTCGTGCTGGGCCCGTCCCCGCACGGCGGACCACTCGGGAAGCAGCACCGGCCAGCCGCCCACGTGGTCGAGCAACTCGCAGGCGGCGGCCGCGTCCGGACCGGCCAGCATGGTCATGAAGGCGGCCCGCAGCGGCGCCGTCCAGGTCTCGAGCGGCGGCCGCCGGAACGCCGCCTCCAGCCAGGTCATCGTCGGTCCCGCCACCATCCGGCCGGTCCGCGCCCTGGCGGTCAGCAGCCGCATGGCGAGGACCACCTCGCTCTCGGCGTCCTCTTCGGCGCCGGCGCCGGCGACCTGCGCCGGGTCGGCGACCAGCAGCCCGTCCTCCAGGCGGACGCCGCCGGGCTCCAGCCGGCGGGTCGACCCGGAGCGGCGCGGGCCGCCGAGGAGCCGCTCGGCGAGCGCCCGGGTCTCGACGCCGGCCAGGTGCTCCACCACGCGGGCCGCCATGTGGACGGCGGCCATCAGCCGGTCGACGCCCTCCTCGCCCTCCAGCCCGAGCGCCGTCGCCAGCGCCGGTTGCAGGTCGACCCTGACCCGGTCGAGCTTGCGCCTCGACTGGCCGTGCAGGGCCTCGCGCACCGCCAGCAGCAGCTCGGCGGCCCGCAACAGCTCTGGGCGGCCGACCGGACGCGGCCAGCCCGCCACCCCCGCCAGCCAGTTGATCGCGTGCAGGTCGCGGAGGCCGCCGACGTCGTGCTTCAGGTCGGGGGCGAGCACCCATCCGGCCCGCTCGACCCGGAGGTGACGCTCGGCGGTCACCTCGAGGATACGTCTGGCCAGCCGGCGCCCGTCGGTCTCCAGCCAGCGCCGCCGCCGGCCCGCCGTCTCGTCGAACAGCCCGGCCGGCCCGGCCACCAGCCGCGCCTCCAGCAGCGAGGTGGCCGCTTCCAGGTCGCCTCTGGCCCGCTCGATCGCCTCCCTCGGCGAGCAGACCGCGTGCCCGACCTGGAAGCCGGCGTCCCACAGCGGGTAGAGCAGGCCGCGGAGCGACTCCGGGCTGGGCCGGCGCCGGTCGTCGACCAGCAGCAACAGGTCGACGTCGGAGTGGGGGGACACCTCGCCGCGGCCGTAGCCGCCGACGGCGACCACCGCAAGGGCGCTGCGGGGCATGGGGACGGTGTCGACCAGCTCGGCAAGGGCCCGGTCGAGGGCGGCGGCCCGGCGCCTGGCCGGGCCGCCACCGTCGGCCAGGGTCAGGCTCGCGGCCGCCCGGACCCCGGCCAGGTCGGGGTGGTGGTCCGCCGGGGGGCTGGAGGAAGGCCCCCCGGCGGCGACCTCAAAGCGCATCCACTCCCATCTCGCCGGTGCGGATGCGCAGCGCCTGCTCGACGGGGAGCACCCAGACCTTGCCGTCGCCGATCGCGCCGGTACGGGCGCCGGCGACGACCGCCTTGACCACGTCGTCGGCGGCCTCGTCGTCGACCAGCACCTCGATACGGGTCTTCGGCAGCAGCTCGACCTGGTACTCGGCACCCCGGTAGACCTCGGTGTGCCCCTTCTGGCGGCCGAAGCCGCGCGCGTCGGTGACCGTCAGACCCTGGATGCCGACGCCCTCCAGGGCCGCCTTCACCTCGTCCAGCTTGAACGGTTTGATGACCGCGACGACCAGCTTCATCAGGCCGAGTCTCCTTGCGGGACGCGAATGGTGGCGGGACTCGAGGCCGGTGCCGGCGCGGGCATCGGCGCGGTGCCGCCGCCGCCCTCGGTGAACGCGTAGCCGGCCTCCTCGTGCTCGCCGATGTCCAGGCCGGCCAGCTCCTCCTCCTCGCTGACCCGCAGGCCCACGACCAGGTCGACCAGCTTGAGCAGGATGAAGCTGACGATGCCGGAGAAGGCGAGGGTCACCAGCACGGCGACCGCCTGCTTGCCGAGCAGGGTCAGGCCGCCGCCGGCGAGCAGGCCGTCGGCACCGGCCGAGTTGACGGCGGTGGTGGCGAACACGCCGATCAGCAGCGCACCGAGCATGCCGCCGATGCCGTGGACCCCGACCACGTCGAGGGCGTCGTCGTAGCCGAAGCGGTACTTGAGGCCGACCGCCAGGGCGCAGACGATCCCGGCGGCGAAGCCGATCGCCATCGCGCCCATGGGGCCGACGTAGCCGGCGGCCGGGGTGATCGCGACCAGCCCGGCGACCGCCCCAGAGGCCGCACCGAGGGTGGTGGTCTTGCGCCGCTTCAGCCAGTCGACCAGGCACCAGCCGAGCAGGGCGGCCCCGGTGGCGGTGTTGGTGGCGATGAAGGCGGTGGCAGCCAGGCCGTTGGCGGCCAGCGCGCTGCCGGCGTTGAAGCCGAACCAGCCGAACCACAGGATGCCGGCGCCGAGGACGGTGAAGGGCAGGGCGTGCGGGAGCATCGCCTCCTTGAGGAAGCCCCGCCGCTTGCCGATGACGATGGCGGCGGCCAGCGCGGCGAACCCGGCGTTCATGTGCACCACCGTGCCGCCGGCGAAGTCGAGCGCGCCGAACTCGCGCAGCCAGCCGCCGGGCGCCCAGACCCAGTGCGCCAGCGGCGCGTACACGATCAGCAGCCAGAGGGTGGTGAACAGGGCGAAGGCGGAGAACTTCATGCGCTCGGCGAAGGCGCCGGTGATCAGGGCCGGGGTGATGACGGCGAAGAACATCTGGAAGCAGGCGTAGGCGATGTGGGGGATGGTTGGGGAAAGGTCCGGGTTGGGCGCCTGGCCGACATTGGCGAAGCCGACGTAGTCGAGCCCGCCGATCAGGCCCCCCTTGTCGGGGCCGAAGGCGAGCGAGTACCCCACGAGCACCCACAGCACCGACACCAGGCCGATGGTGAAGAAGCTCTGCATCACCGTGGCCAGGACGTTCTTGGCCCGGACCATGCCGCCGTAGAACAGCGCAAGGCCTGGCGTCATGAACATCACCAGTGCTGCGGAGATGAGGACGAACGCGGTATCGCCGGTATCCAAGGTGTGTCCCTTTCCTCGTCGGAGTCCAGACCGGCACGCAACGTTGGTACAGGAACGGTGTTGCCGGCAGGTTTCGCGGCCGTTCACCGCCCGTAACGGATGGCACGCGGCCCCCGCCGCCGGGGGTGGGTATAGGGTCATCGTGCTCGTTGAGGAGGTTTGCGTGACCCGGAGGTACCGAGAGGCGCGGTCCGAGGAGCACCGGGCGCTGGTGCTCCAGGACGCCCAGGCGTTCGGCGACCCGACGACCGGTGCGAGCATCGACCGTGCGGTGGCCCGCACCCCGCTGAAGGAGCTACGCGTCCTCGAGGAGGACGGCGTCAACCTCGGCCTGCTGCTCGCCCGCAGCCACCGGGTGTTCTGGGGGGGCCGGGCGGTGCCCGCCGGCCAGCTCTCCGGGCTGTCGGTGGGGGTGGAGCACCGCGGCCGTGGCGCCGCCACCGAGCTGCTGCGGGCCTACCTGGCGGAGCTCCACGACCGGGGCGCGGCGCTGTCCACCCTGTTCCCGGCCACCGTGCACCTGTACCGGCGGTCCGGCTTCGAGTACGCCGGGACCTGGACGCTGTACGAGGCGCCGGCCAGGCACCTGCCGCTGAGCTGGCCGGCCGGCTACCGGGCGCGTCTGGCCGAGCCCGGCGACCTCGGGCCGCTGCAGGAGCGGTTCGCCCTGGTCGCGCCATGGCGCAGCGGCCAGGTGGAACGGGACGCCGACTGGTGGCGTGACTTCCTGTTGGGCGACCGGGGCAGTGGCCCGCCCCAGGTGTTCCTGGTCGACGGTCCGGACGGTCCGGACGGCTGGGCCCTCCTGAAGCCGGGCGAGGACGTCTCCGCCCGCGAAGTCAACACCACGGTGAACGTGATCGACTGGGGGGCGGCGAGCCAGGACGGCTGGCGGTCGCTGCTGGCGCTGGCGGCCGGCTTCTCGTCGCTGGAGGCGAGGGTGCTCTGGAAGGGCCCGGATCCCGAGCCGCTGGCCGTGCTCCTGCGCGAGCAGGACGTTCGTCAGGTGCGCCAGTTCCGCTGGATGGCGCGGATCGTCGACGTTCCAGGCGCGTTCGCGGCGCGGGGCTACCCGTCGGGGCTGCGCGGCCGCGTCACCATCGGGGTGTCCGACGACACCTGCCCATGGGTCGACGGCACCTGGACGGTCGAGGTGGACGGCGGCGAAGGCAAGGCGGTCCGGGTCGGGGACGAGGCGGAGGCGCGCACCAACGCCGCCGGGCTGGCCGCCCTGTTCGCCGGCTACCTGGACCCGAGCGACCTGGCCGTGCTCGGCCTGGTCCGCGGGCTTGGTCCC
>DASYRU010000309.1:0-11493 GCA_036004165.1 Actinomycetota bacterium | reverse complement strand
TTCGACCCGACCCGGCCGCGGGAGGAGGTCTACGCGATCGACACCCCGCCGCCGACGGTCAGCGGCAGCCTCCACCTCGGCAGCGTCTTCTCCTACACCCACACCGACCTGCTCGCCCGCTTCCGGCGCATGCGCGGCCGCGAGGTCTTCTACCCGATGGGCTGGGACGACAACGGCCTGCCGACCGAACGCCGGGTCGAGAACTACTTCGGGGTCCGCTGCGACCCGTCGCTTCCCTACGACCCGGCGTTCACGCCCCCGACCCGACCGCCGGCCGAGAAGCTGCGGGTGTCGCGGCCCAACTTCGTGGAGCTGTGCCTGCGGCTGACCGAGCAGGACGAACGCGCCTTCGAGCAGCTCTGGCGCCGCCTCGGCCTCTCGGTCGACTGGACGCGCACCTACACCACCATCGGGCCGGCGGCCAGGCGCGCCTCCCAGCGTGCCTTCCTGCGCCTGGTCGCCAAGGGCGAGGCCTACCAGGCGGAGGCGCCGACCCTGTGGGACGTGACCTTCCGCACCGCGGTCGCCCAGGCCGAGCTGGAGGACCGCGAGCTGGCGGGCGCGGCCCACCGCCTCCGCTTCGGCGACCTGGAGGTGGAGACGACCAGGCCGGAGCTGCTGCCTGCCTGCGTCGCCCTGGTCGCCCACCCCGGCGACCGCCGCTACGCCGACCGCGTCGGCGCCACGGTGCCGACGCCGCTGTTCGGCGTGCCGGTGCCGCTGCTCACCCACCAGCTCGCCGACCCGGGCAAGGGCACCGGCCTGGCCATGATCTGCACCTTCGGCGACACCACCGACGTGACCTGGTGGCGGGAGCTGCGGCTGCCGGTGCGTTCGGTGGTGACCCGCGACGGCCGCATCCAGGCGACGCCGCCGCCCGGCGTCCCCGACGGCCCAGCCTGGGCCGAGCTGGCCGGCCGCACCACCTCCGCGGCCCGGCGGCGGATCGTCGAGCTGCTGCGCGAGTCCGGCGACCTGGTCGGCGAGCCGACCCCGCTGGTCCACCCGGTCAAGTTCTACGAGCGGGGCGAGCGCCCGCTGGAGATCGTTAGCAGCCGCCAGTGGTTCATCCGCCTGCTCGACCACCGCCAGCGGCTGCTGGAGCGCGGCCGGCAGCTCACCTGGGTGCCGCCGTTCATGCGGGCCCGCTACGAGCACTGGGTGAACGGCCTGAACAGCGACTGGCTGGTCAGCCGGCAGCGCTTCTTCGGGGTGCCGATCCCGCTGTGGTACCCGGTCGGGGCCGCCGGCGAGGTCGACTACGACCACCCGATCCTCCCGCCGGAGGAGCGGCTGCCGGTCGACCCCTCCAGCGACGTCCCCGACGGCCACCGGGCCGAGGACCGGGGCCGGCCAGGCGGCTTCGCCGGCGACCCGGACGTGATGGACACCTGGGCGACCTCCTCGCTGACCCCGCAGATCGTCGGCGGCTGGGAGGACGACCCGGAGCTGTTCGCCAGGGTGTTCCCGATGGACCTTCGCCCCCAGGGTCCGGAGATCATCCGCACCTGGCTGTTCTACACGGTGGTCAGGGCCGACTTCGAGCACGGCAGCCTGCCCTGGTCGACCGCGGCCATCTCGGGCTGGGTGGTGGACCCCGACCGCAAGAAGATGTCGAAGTCCAAGGGCAACGCGGCCACCCCGATGGAGCTGCTGGAGCGGTTCGGCTCCGACGCGATCCGCTACTGGGCGGCCAGCGGCCGTCCCGGCGCCGACACCCTGGTCGACGAGGGGCAGATGCGGGTCGGCCGCCGCCTGGCGATCAAGCTGCTGAACGCCAGCCGGTTCGTGCTCGGGCTCCCCGCTGCGCCTGCGGCCACCGAGCCGGCCGAAGCGCTCGACCTGGCGATGCTGGCCGGCCTCGACCAGGTGGCGGCCGAGGCGACCGCCGCCCTGGAGGCGGCCGACTGGACCGCCGCCCTGGAGCGCACCGAGGCCTTCTTCTGGACCTTCTGCGACGACTACCTGGAGCTGGTCAAGGACCGCGCCTACGGGTCGGCCGGCGACCGCGGGGCGGCATCGGCCCGGGCGGCGCTGCGCACCGGCGTGGACGTGCTGCTGCGGCTGCTGGCCCCCTACCTGCCGTTCGCGGCCGAGGAGGTGTGGTCCTGGTGGCGGGACGGTTCGGTGCACCGGGCCGCCTGGCCCGAGCGGGTGCCGGCCGGCCGCGGCGCCGACCGGCTGCCGCTGGAGGCGGCCGGCCAGGTGCTCGTCGCCGTCCGCCGGGCCAAGAGCCAGGCGAGGCGGCCGCTGCGCACCCCGGTGACCCGGGTGGTGGTGAGCGGCCCCACCGACCGGCTGGCCGCGGTCCGCACCGCCGAGGCCGACCTCGCCGCCGCCGGGCGGGTCGCCCTCTTCGCCTACCGCGAGCAGGCGCCGCCGCTGACCGTCGACGTCGAGCTGGCCCCAGAAAATTCCGTTGAGAAATAACCCTTGACGTGATCGGCGGCCGACCCGCAAACTACGGAAGTCAGGCTTCGGACGAGCGAGAGGCGGTGAGCCCTTGTCGATCGATGACCACACGTTCCCGTGGCATCGCGGTCGTGGCCGCCGCCTTCCTGCCACGGTCCTCGCCATCGTGCTCCCGGGAGGGAACGCACCGTGAGGCGCTGAACCAAGCGCCGTAATTCGCGGTGACCGCCTCCCTCCAGGGAGGCGGTTTTTTCGTTCCCATTTCCTGTGCGGGAGGTGCTCGCCATGACTCAGGTTCGCCAGAAGGAGCAGCGGCGCTGCTACTGCCGCTACTGCAACGGTCAGGGCTGCGGCGGCCGCTGCCGGTGGTGCCGCTGACCAGGGGCCGCCACCCGGGTGGGTGGCGGCCTCGGCGCGATCTCTACAATCGAGGTCATGGACTACCAACAGGCCGTCGAAGCCCTGTACGACCGCAGACCGACCCGCATGGGACCGAGCCTCGAGCGGATCAGCCATCTGGCGGAGCTGCTCGACCATCCGGAGCGGACCGCGCCCGCCGTCCACCTCACCGGCACCAACGGCAAGACCAGCACCGCCCGCATGGTCGCCGCCCTGCTGGCCGCCTTCGGCGTCGGCGCCGGCCTCTACACCAGCCCGCACCTGCAGGACGTGCGCGAGCGGGTGGCGCTGGCCGGCAGGCCGATCTCCACCGTGGAGTTCGCCGAGACCTGGACCTACCTGCAGCCGTTCCTGGCCGAGGTGGACCGCGCCCACGACCAGCCGGTCACCTTCTACGAGGCGCTGACCGCCCTCGCCTTCACCTGGTTCGCGGAGCTGCCGGTGGACGCCCAGGTGGTCGAGGTCGGCATGGGCGGCACCTGGGACGCCACCAACCTGGTCCACGGCCAGGTGGCCGTGATCAACCGGATCGGCCTCGACCATCCCGAGCTGGGCGGGACCCCGGCGGAGGTGGCGGGGGAGAAGGCCGGGATCATCAAGCGGGGCGCGACCGTCGTCAGCCAGGCGCAGGACGACGACGTGCTGGCGATCCTGGCCGAGCGGGCCGAGCGGCTGGACGCCCGCCTGCTGGTGGAGGGCCGCGACTTCGGCGTCGGACGGCGCCGCCTGGCGGTCGGCGGCCAGGTGCTGGATCTCTCGACCCCGGCAGGGACCGTGCCGGAGGTGCTGCTGCCCCTCCACGGACGCCACCAGGCCGACAACGCCGCCGGCGCGCTGGCGGCCGTCGAGGCGTTCCTGGGCGCCCTGGACGCCGACACGGTGCGGGCGGGGTTCGCCACGGTCACCTCGCCCGGCAGGTTGGAGGTCGTCTCCCGCCAGCCCCTGGTGCTGCTCGACGGCGCCCACAACCCGGCCGGCGCCCGCGCCCTCGCCGCCGCCCTGCTCGAGGAGTTCGTGGTCGACCGGCGCATCCTGGTGGTGGCCAGCCTGGCCGACAAGGACCTGCGCGGCATCCTCGAAGGGCTCGCGCCGGCCACCGGCCGGCTGATCCTCACCACCAACCGGAACCCCCGCGCCGCCCCGGTCGAGCGGCTGCGCAAGGAGGCGGAGGCCCTCGGCCTGGTCGCCGAGACCGCCCCGGACGTGGCCACCGCGGTCCGGCAGGCGATCGACAGCGCCAGCGAGACCGAGGCGGTGGTGGTCACCGGCTCGCTCTCCACCGTCGGCGAAGCCCGTGACCTGCTGATGGGTCCCGGCCCGGCGTAAAGGAGTTCGCGCATCACGCGATGTCCGACCTGATCGCCTTCAGGAGTCCCGTGGTCCGGTGATGCGCCAACTCCTTTAAGTATCATCGCGGCGACATCTCACTTCCCCTGGAGGTCGCCGTGGCCGACGAACGCACCCTGGTCCTCTGCAAACCCGACGCGGTCGCCCGCGGCCTGGTCGGGGAGGTCGTCGGCCGGCTCGAGCGCAAGGGCTTCCGGCTGGTCGCCATGGACCTCCGCACCCTCGACGAGGCGACCGCCAAGCAGCACTACGCCGAGCACGAGGGCAAGCCGTTCTTCGGCGACCTGGTCAGGTTCATCACCTCGGCGCCGCTGGTCGCCATCTGCGTCGAGGGGCCCGAGGCGGTCGCCGCGGTCCGCACCCTGATGGGCCCGACCAACCCGGTCGCGGCGCCGCCCGGGTCGATCCGCGGCGACTACGGCCTGGAGATCACCGAGAACCTCGTCCACGGCTCCGACTCCAAGGAGTCGGCCGCCCGCGAGCTGGCGCTGTTCTTCCCCGAAACGTAACCGACGAGCCGTTGGGCCGTTCGAGGGGCTGGTGTAGCATGCCCGGGTTCTCTGGGCGTCTCCGCCCGCCGTGACTCCACAAATCGCTGGAAGGGGCTGGTCTGGTTGCAGAACGCCTTCCGCTTCCTCGGCCGCGACATGGCGGTCGACCTCGGCACCGCCAACACGCTGGTCTACGTCCGCGGCCGCGGGGTGGTCCTCAACGAGCCGTCGGTGGTGGCCATCAACACCAAGAACAACGCCATCCTGGCCGTCGGCAGCGAGGCCAAGGCGATGATCGGCCGCACTCCCGCCCACATCGTGGCCATCCGGCCGCTCAAGGACGGGGTGATCGCCGACTTCGACACCACCGAGAAGATGCTGCGCTACTTCGTCCAGAAGGTGCACCGGCGCCAGTTCATGGCCAAGCCCCGGGTGGTCGTCTGCGTGCCGTCCGGCATCACCGGCGTCGAGCGGCGCGCGGTGGTCGAGTCCACCTACCGGGCGGGCGCCCGCAGCGCCTTCATCATCGAGGAGCCGATGGCCGCCGCCATCGGCGTCGGCCTGCCCGTCCACGAGCCGTTTGGCAACATGGTGGTCGACATCGGCGGCGGCACCACCGAGGTGGCGGTCGTCGCCCTCGGCGGCATCGTCACCAGCCAGTCGATCCGCATCGGCGGCGACGAGCTCGACGAGGCGATCATCAGCTACGTCAAGAAGGAGTACTCGTTGATGCTCGGGGAGCGCACCGCCGAGCAGATCAAGATCAACCTCGGCTCGGCGTTCCCCCTGCCCGACGAGCCGACCACCGACATCCGCGGCCGCGACCTGGTCAGCGGCCTGCCCAAGACGATCACGGTGGGCGCCGAGGAGATCCGCAAGGCGATCGAGGAGCCGGTCAACCAGATCGTCGACGCGGTCAAGAACACCCTGGACCGCACCCCGCCGGAGCTGGCCGCCGACGTCATGGACAAGGGCATCGTCCTCACCGGCGGCGGCGCCCTGCTCCGCGGCCTGGACGAGCGGCTCAAGCACGAGACCAGCATGCCCATCCACGTCGCCGACGAGCCGCTGCACTCGGTGGTGTTCGGCTCGGGAAAGTGCATCGAGGAGTTCGAGTCGCTCAAACGGGTCCTGATCGCCTCGGAAGCCCACTGAGAAGGAGCTCGGGAGGCGAGCCGCCTCCCGGAGAAGGTGTACGAGCGCCCACGCCGCCGTCAGCTGGCCGTCCTGGCCCTGCTGCTCGCCGCCTCGATCGTGGTCATCACGGTCGACTTCCGCCAGCGCCAGGGCGGCCCGGTCGACCGCCTGCAGCGGGTGGCGATCGCCGTGTTCGGGCCGCTGCAGCAGGGGGCCAGCGCGGTCGTGCGGCCGATCGGGAACCTGGTCGGCGGCGTGGCCGAGATCGGCAGCCTGCGCGACGAGAACCGGCGCCTGCAGTCCGAGGTGGCCCGGCTCCAGGGCCAGGAGCGCACCTACCAGGACGTCCTGTCCGAGAATGAGCGCCTGCGCGGCACGCTGGGCATGGCCAAACGCTGCGGCTGCCGGACCGTCGGTGCCAAGGTGGTGGCCAGCTCCGGGTCGAACTTCCAGCTGTCGGTGACCGTCGACGTCGGCGCCCGCCAAGGGGTCCGCAGGGACATGGCGGTGGTCGACGCCGACGGCCTGGTCGGGCGGGTCACGCAGGCGACCGCCGACTACGCCACCGTCCTGCTGATCACCGACCCGACCAGCGGAGTCGCGGGCACCCTCGCCCGCGGCAAGGCGCCGGGCATCCTCAAGGGCGGCGGCGAGCAGCTGCTGCAGTTCCAGCCGCTGCGGGCCGGCACCGAGGTGCGGCTCGGCGACGCGGTGGTCACCCAGGGCTACCAGGGCGGCGTGTTCCCGGCCGGGCTGCCGGTCGGGGTGGTCGAGCGGGTCGATCCGGCCGGCGCGGCCAGCCTGGTCCCACGGGTCGCGGTCCGCCCCTACGCGGCGCTCGGCGCCCTCGACGTGGTCGCGGTGGTGCTCGACAGGCCGTCGCCACCGCCGCGCGAGCGGGGAAGCTGACGATGCGCCGCGTGTTCGCCCTCGCCGCCGTGGTGGCCGCCGGCCTGCTGCTGGAGTCGACCGTGCTCGCCGGGCTGCGGCTGGCCGGGGTGCGGCCGGACGTGCTGGTGCTGGCGGTGGTGGCGGTGGCGATGGCGTCAGGGCCGACCTCAGGGGCGGCCTTCGGCTTCTCCGCCGGGCTGGTCGCCGACCTCCTCTTCGACCTGCCGGTCGGGGTGTCGGCGCTGGTCTACACGGCGGTCGGCTTCGCCGTCGGCATGGTCCGCCTGTACGTCACCAGCCCGCGCCCCCTGGTCCACCTGGCCCTTGCCGGCGCCGCCAGCCTCGCCTCGGTGTGGTGCTGCGGGCTGCTGCTGCGGGTCTTCGACCTGTCCTCGTGGGAGGTCGTGGCCCGCTCCGGGCCGCTGGTCGCCCTCTACAACCTGGTGCTGACGCCGTTCGTCTACCCGCTGGTGCGGACGCTGGCCGAACGGGTTCCCACCAAACCGGTCGAGCGTTGGTAGGTTCGTGGCATGCGCCCGCCGTCCTCGCCGCTCCGCGCGCGCCTGTCGGTCCTGTCGGTCCTCATGGTCGTGCTCTTCCTCGCCCTCTCCTCGCGCCTCTGGTACCTGCAGGTGCTCGCCGGCGAGCGCTACGGCGACCTGGCGGAGGGCAACCGGGTCCGCCAAGTGGTGGTGGAGGCGCCACGGGGTCGCATCCTCGACCAGCACGGCCGGGTGATGGTCCGCAACCGGGCCGCCTGGGCGGTCACGGTCAAGCCGTCCCAGCTCGGCGACCGGGAGCGGGAGGTGCTCGCCCGCCTGGCCCGCGTGCTCGGCACCACCACCGGCAGGCTGCGGGAGCGCCTGCGCGACTACACCGGCTCGCCGCTGCGCGGGATCCCGGTCGCCGAGGACGTGCCCGCCAGGCAGCTCTTCTACCTGACCGAGCACGCCGACCAGTTCCCAGGGGTGGCGCCGGAGGTGCTGGCGCTGCGCGAGTACCCGGCGGGCACGGTCGCCGCGCACGTGCTCGGCTACGTCGGCGAGATCTCCGCTGAGGAGCTGAAGCAGAAGCGCTACAAGGGCTACCAGGCCGGCGACATCATCGGCAAGGCCGGCGTCGAGCTGACCTACGACCGCTGGCTGCGGGGCCGCGACGGCGTCCAGGACCTGGAGGTGAACGCGGCCGGCGAGGTGATGCGGGCGCTCGGCGGCCGCGCGCCGGTGCCCGGCAAGGACCTGCGCCTGACCGTCGACCTCGACCTGCAGCAGACCGCCGAGCAGGCGCTGGCCGACGGCATGAAGGCCGCCCGCGGCCTGGCCGACAGCGAGCGGGGCGGCACCTACCCGGCGCCGGCGGCCACCGCGGTGGTGCTCGACCCCGACGACGGTGGCCTGCTCGCCCTCGCCAGCCTGCCCCAGTACGACCCGCGCCGCTTCGTCGGCGGCATCTCCCGGCGCGACTTCGCCGCCTACAACCAGGACCCGGACAAGCCGCTGCTGAACCGGGCGGTGCAGTCGGCCTACCCGCCAGGCTCGACCTGGAAGCCGTTCACCGCCCTGGCCGGCCTGCGCACCGGGGTGATCACCCCGTCGACGACCTTCACCTGCCCGGGGTCGTTCACCCTCGGCAACTACACCAAGCGCGACTGGACCTCCAGGGGACACGGCAGCGTCGCCCTCACCGACAGCCTGCGCCTGTCCTGCGACGTCTACTACTACAACCTCGGCGCCCGCTTCCTGGCCGCCGAGAGCGCCCAGGAGGACCGCGGCGCCAAGGTCGACGAGCAGATGCAGGCCACCGCCCGCGACTTCGGCTTCGGACGCCAGCCCGACCTCGACCTCCCCTTCGAGGTCGAGGGGACCGTGCCGACCCGCTCCTGGCGCAAGAAGTACTGGGAGCAGCACAAGAAGGAGTACTGCGCCGGGTCCAGCGCCCTGTACCAGGAGCTGTGCCACTACGGCTGGCGCTGGCAGGGCGGCGACAACCTGAACATCGCGATCGGCCAGGGCGACCTGCAGGTGTCGCCGTTGCAGCTGGCCCTCGGCTACGGGGCGGTGGCCAACGGCGGCACCGTCTACCGGCCCCACGTCGGCCAGGCGGTGATCGACCCGGTCAGCGGCCGGCCGGTGCGCACGGTGACGCCGCGGGTCGCGCAGGCGTCCAAGGTCCCCGGCGGGGCGCTGGCCGCGGTCGGCCAGGCGCTGGCCACCGTGCCGGCGGGCGGCACGGCCACCTCGGCGTTCGCCGGCTTCCCGCTGGACCGCTTCCCGGTCGCCGGCAAGACCGGCACCGCCGACCTGCCACCCAAGGCACCCTTCGCCTGGTTTGCTTCGTTCGCCCCGGTCGCCGATCCTCGCTACGTTGTCGTGGTCATGGTCGAACAGGGCGGGCACGGCGGCGAGTCCGCGGCGCCGGTCGCCCGCGCGATCTACCAGAAGCTGTTCGGACTGCCGCTTGGCCCGGTGGCCCCCGGCGCCGATCAGAGTGGGTGAGATGCAGGAGTCGTGGGGTTCCTTCTCCGACCGGGTCTCCCGGCTCGGCTGGGAGACCGCCAGCGAGCGGCCGATGGCCTGGCGTGCGCCCTGGCGGCACCTCGACCCGACGGTCCTGCTGGTGGCCTGCGCGCTGGCCGCGCTGGGGCTGGCCGCGATCTACTCGTCGACCTTCTCGAGCCTTCGCGCCCAGGGCCTGCCGGAGGCGCTGATCATGCGCCGCCAGCTCCTCGGCCTCGGCCTCGGCCTGGCGGGGATGGTGGCGGTGATGCTGGTCGACTACCGGCGGCTGCAGGCGTGGGCGCCGCTCGGCTTCGCCGGGGTCGTGCTGGCGCTCGGCCTGGTGCTGACCCCGGTCGGGTCGACCACCAACGGCGCCCAGTCCTGGTTCCAGCTCGGCCCCTACCAGGTGCAGCCGTCCGAGTACGCCAAGATCGGCGTGATCGTCGCCCTCGCCGCCCTGTTCGGCGCCAGGCGGGAGCCGCCCGGGCTGCGCCGGCTGGCGGCCGCGCTCGCCGTGGTGGCGGTGGTCTGCGCCGAGATCCTGCTGCAGCCCGACTTCGGGACCTTCATGGTGTTCGTGGCCATCCTGTTCGGGATGCTGCTGGTCGGCGGGGTGCGGCTCCGCTGGCTGCTGGTGCTGGTCCTGGTCGGGTCGATCGGTGTGGTCGGCATGTTCAAGCTGAACATGCTGAAGGAGTACCAGAAGGAGCGGTTGACCGCGTTCGTCAACCCGAGCGCGGACGAGCAGGGCCGCGGGTTCACCTACAACGCCAGGCAGGCGCTGATCGCGATCGGTTCTGGCGGGGTCGACGGCAAAGGCTACCTGCGCGGCACCCAGACGAATCTCCAATACGTGCCGGAGCAGAAGACCGACTTCATCTTCACGGTGGTGGGGGAGGAGCTCGGCTTCGCCGGCTCGATGCTGCTGCTCGCCCTGCTCGCCCTGCTGGTCTGGCGGGGGCTGCGCATCGCCGCAGTGGCCAGGGACCCGTTCGGCGCGCTGCTGGCCGCAGGGGCGGTGTGCATGCTGGCGTTCCAGGCGTTCGTCAACATCGGCATGACCATCGGCATCATGCCGATCACCGGGATCCCGCTGCCGTTCGTCTCCTACGGCGGCTCCTCCCTGGTGGCGAGCTTCCTGGCCGTCGGGCTGCTCGAGAACGTCCACATGCGCCGCTACCGGTGAGGGCCTTCGTTGCCGACCCATGTCGCTTCTGGCAGACTCAACAGCAGTCTTGCGCCATGCCATACGGCGGTGCGGCCCGACGGCGTGCCTGCCCGCCTCCTGTGTTTCCTTGGGCATCTTGCGCTACCCGGCCTCAGGGCCGCGGCGCCGGGCTTGCCCGGAGGGGGTGCGCCGGTCGTGCGGCTCGTGGCCGTTCCCGCTGGTGGTGGGGGAGTTGGCTCCCCAAGCGCGCAGTAGGTTTGCGGCTGCCCGCGCCGGTGGCCGTCCGACTTGGTGAGGAGCATCGATGGCTTCCCCCGACGAGTCTCGGGTGGACGAGGCCCGCGACGAAACCGACGCACCCGTGGCGTCCGACCCCGACCCCGCACCCTCCGACCTGCAAGAACCGGCCGCGAAGACGGCTGACGCCGTCGCGGCGGCGCCCGACATGAACGGCGGCTCGGTGCCGCCCGGGTCCGCCGGCGCGGTCTCACCCGGTCGTCCGCGCGGGGCCGCCTCCTTCCCCGGCGGCGCCCCGCCGGTCGTCACCCCGATCAGCGAGGTCCCGATCCTGCCCATTCAGCCCACGGTCCCCGACACCCCGAGCATCCAGGTCACCACCGTCGAACCGACCGCCGCCTCCTTCCCGGGCGGCCCGCCACCTCCCGCCCCACCGCCGCGCCAGGACCCGGCCCCGCCCGCGGAGGCCGCGGGCGCGCTGGCCGGGGCGTTCACACCTGACCCCGCGGACCGGGCTTCGCCGACGGCGGCGGCGGCGCAGACGGAGGCCGCCCCGACGGACCAGGCGCCACCGGCGGTGCCGGCAGCGGAGGCTCCTGCCGCGATGGAGCCGGCCGCCTCGGCCGCTGTGGCCCCGGCACCGCCAGGGGAGCAGGCGCATGGCATGGCGGACGAGGGGACCGGCGGGGGCCGGCCGAGTGGCCGGCGGCGACGGCGCGGTCGTGGCGGGCGGGTGCTCGCACCCGCCCAGGCCCGCCCGGCGGGCGGCGCGGGCGCTGCGACGCCGCCCGAGACGGCCGCCGAGCCGCCGGAGGCCACCGCCAGCCTGGACGGAGAGGACCTCCAGGCCACAGAGCACCAGCCCGATGCAGCCCAGCCCGCCCAGGGACCCGCCGTGGCCGGCGCCGCCGGG
>DASYRU010000308.1:0-3674 GCA_036004165.1 Actinomycetota bacterium | reverse complement strand
CCTGCGCCCGCGCAGCTTGTCGGCCCAGTCCTCCTCGTCGTCGTTCGCGGCGGCCGCCTGTTCCAGCTCGGCCAGCCAGGCGCTGCTGTCGGCGCCGGGGTCCTGGTCCCCGCCGCGGCGCCCCTTGGCCCTGCGGCCGCCGCGCCAGCTCACGCCGCCACCTTGCCGGAGTTGGCCGAGGTGAAGGTGAGCTCGCCGAAGACGACCAGCCGCTGGCGGGCCGAGTAGCGGGGGTGGCAGGTGGTCAAGGTGATGGTCGCCTTCGGCTTGCCGTCCGGACCGCGCACGTTGTCGAGCACCTGGACGTCGGTTGGCCGTACGATCTTCGTGCTGGTGACGGTGTACGTGTAGACCGCGTCGCGGGTCACGACGGTGATGGTATCGCCTTTGATCAGGTCGTTGAGGCGGTAGAAGGGCGCGCCGTAGGTGGTGCGGTGCCCGGACACGCCGAAGGTGCCCGGCTGGCCGGGCGGGACCGTGGTGGGAACGTGGCCCGGTCCCTTGCGCAGCTCCTCGCGGCCGACGCCCTCGACCACCACCTTGTTGACGAGCTGGATCTTCGGGATGTCAAGGACGGCCATCGCGCGGCCGATGGGGACCTTCTTGGGCGCCGCCTTCTTGGGGTCGCCGCTGGCGCCGGCCGCTCGCGGGGCGGTCCACTCGCGCTGCAGCTGGTCGCGCAGGTCGGCCTGACCGCGGCTGGTCACGGCGTTGGTGCCGACGAGCTGGTAGACCAGGAAGTAGAGGACGAAGCCACCCATCCCGATGAAGGTCCAGCCCGTTCCGCGCAAAAACCTCCGCACCGTCACCTCCAACCACCAGGCGCAGGACGAGGTCGTTCCGCCATCCTACGCGGTCACGGGAAAGCCGCAAACGCGCCGGAGAGCAGGTCAGGGCGCGGCGAGCAGCTGGTCGATGCGCTGGCGCAGCTCCGCTTCGGTGACCGGCCGGGGGATGCGCGCCGCCCGGCTGCCGTCGCGAGCCACCAACCAGGTCTGGGGCAGGCTGGTCACCGACCAGCGTGTCGCCACCCCGCCGTTGATGCCGTCCTTGTCGTACACGGTCGGGTAGGTGACCCCTGACCTGGCCAGGAAGTCGCCTGCCGCCGAGCGCACGTCGGAGGAGTCGACCCCGACGAAGGTGACCGGCCTGCCTGCCTCGGCGTAGGCCCGGCTGACCCGCTGGAGCGCCGGCATCTCGGCCCTGCAGGGGAGGCACCAGCTCGCCCAGAAGTTCACCACCACCACGCGGCCCTCGAGACCGGCGAGGTCGTCCTGGAACTGGGCGGGGGTCCGCTGCACCAGCGGCCGCGACCCGAGGGTGTCGCCGGGTGCGGTCGAGGCGGGAGGGGCCGGCTCGCCGCCCTGGCAGGCGGCCAGGGCCAGGCAGGCGAGCAGCGTGGCCGTCGCCGCCAGGCGGCCGACCACGGTACGATCATTGGTCGACGCCGCCTCCGGGCGCCGAACCTGGCGGCGCCCTGCGAAAGGATCCTCGAGCATGCCCAAGTCGCGCTCCAAGCGGCGCCGGTACCAGCCGCCGCCGCGGCCGAAGCCCAAGCCGTCGGCCCCCTGGGTCGGTCCCACGATCGTCGTCAGCCTCATCGTCGGTCTCGCCTACATCCTGCTCTTCTACATGAGCGTGCTGCCGTCGTTCCTCGACGAGCTGGGCAACATCAACCTGGCCATCGGGTTCGTACCGCTCATTTTCGGGCTGCTGCTGGCAACCCGCTGGACCTGATCGAACCGACGGGCTGAGCTGCCGAACTACACCTCTGTCATTCTTTCCCCAGTTGTGGATAAGGCTGGGGACAACCTGCCCGGAGCCGCGCGTATGCCCCTGTATGAGTACACCTGCCGCGCCTGCGGGGAGCTCGAGGAGCACCTGCAGCCGCTCGGCAGCGACGCTCCGGGGCCCTGCCAGGCGTGCGGCGGCGAGCTGCGCCGGCGCTGGTCGCGGGTCGCGGTCAGGTACCAGGGCTGGGGCTTCACCAGCACCGACAAGCTGCTGCCCTCCGATCGCCGCGGCCAGGACTTCCGCGCCCTGCGCGAGCGCGCCGAACGCATCGCCGACGGCGAGTGAGGCTCAGTTCAGCTTCGGGTCCGAGGGTTGGGACTGCACCGGGACCCGGCGCAGCACCATCTTCTCGGCGCAGTGGCGGGGTGGGACGTCGGTGCCCTTGCGCAGCAGCACCAGCTGCTCGCCGCAGGTCTCGCAGGCGAACACCAGCAGGGTGCCGTCCTCGTCGACGTCGACCGGCGGGCCGGTCGGGCCCTTGGTGACCGAGTAGCCGCGGAACACCGCCCGCCCGGTGGCCAGGATCAGCGCGCCGAGCAGCACCGCCACCACCACGTCGCCGCGCCCCAGGGCGAGCAGCACCACCGAGGCCGCCACCGCGAGCAGCAGCCCCAGGCGCCACCAGCTCCGCGCCATCGCCGGCTATCCCTCCACCCGCTCGACGATGGTCGCGTTGGCCATCCCGCCGCCCTCGCACATGACCTGCAGCCCGAGGCGGCCGCCGCGCCGACCCAGCTCCGCCACCAGGTCGGTCATGATCCGCGCCCCCGAGGCACCCAGGGGGTGGCCGAGCGCGATCGCCCCGCCGTTGGGGTTGACCCGCTCCCAGTCCGGCTCGACCTCGCGGCCCCATGCCAGCACCACGCTGGCGAACGCCTCGTTGATCTCGACCACGTCGACGTCGGCCAGGCGCAGGCCGGCGCGCTGCAGCACCCGCTCGGTGGCCGGGATGACGCCGGTGAGCATCAGCACCGGGTCGACCCCCGCCAGGGCGAAGCTTACGAACCGCGCCAGCGGGCGCAGGCCGAGCCGCTCGGCGGTGCCGCGGCTGGCCAGCAGCAGGGCGGCGGCGCCGTCGGAGATCTGGCTGGAGTTGCCCGCGGTCACCTGGCCGTCGGGGCGGAAGGCGGGCTTCAGCCCGGCCAGCTTCACCAGCGAGGTGTCGCGCCGCACGCCCTCGTCGGCGCGGACCCAGGTGGAGCCGCCGTCCGGTTGCGGCACCTCCACCGGCACCAGCTGCTCGCCAAGGCGGCCGGCGTCCTGGGCGGCGGCGGCACGCTGGTGGGAGCGGAGCGACCAGGCGTCCTGCTCCTCGCGGGTGAGCCCCCACTTCTCGGCGATCAGCTCGGCCGAGATGCCCTGCGGCACCAGCCGGCCCCCGTAGCGGGCGTGCATGGTGGGGCCGAACGGGACGCCTGGGCCGTCCATCGAGGAGCCCATCGGCACCCGGGTCATGTGCTCGACCCCGCCGGCGACCACCAGGTCGTAGCCGCCCGCCATGATCCCCTGGGCGGCGAACTGCACCGCCTGCTGCGAGCTGCCGCACTGCCGGTCGATGGTGGTGGCGGGAACCTCCTCTGGCAGCCCGGCGGCCAGCCAGGCGTTGCGCGCCACGTTGACCGCCTGCTCCCCCACCTGGGACACGCAACCCATGATCACGTCCTCGACCAGCATCGGGTCGACGCCGGTGCGCTCGACCAGCGCGCGCAGGGCGGCGGCGCCGAGGTCGACCGCGTGCAGTCCGGACAGGCCGCCGCCCCGGCGCCCCACCGGCGTCCGTACCGTCCCGACGATCACCGGTTCGCGCTCGGGTGCCTGCATCTCCTGCCCCTTCCGTATCGCCTGCAGCGAAGGTGGCACCGCACACGCCGGGCGTCAAC
>DASYRU010000307.1:0-5519 GCA_036004165.1 Actinomycetota bacterium | reverse complement strand
GGGCCTCTGGCACGGTGGTGGCAGCGTCCAGGAGAGGAGCCGTCCCATGACCGGACCGTTGTTCACCGGCGTCGGCGTGGCACTGGTCACCCTGTTCGACGACGACGGGGAGCTCGACGCCAAGGCCACCGCCGAGCATGCCGCCACCCTCGTCGAGCTGGGGATGCGGGCGGTGGTGGTAGCCGGCTCGACCGGGGAGGCGGCCAGCCTGACCGAGGCCGAGCGGACCGCGCTGCTGGAGGAGGTCCGGCGGGCGGTGCCGTCGGGGACCCCCGTGCTGGCCGGCACCGGCGCGCCGTCCCGCCGCCAGGCGGCGGCGCTGACGCGGGCGGCGGTCGAGCACGGTGCCGACGGGATGCTGGTGTTGTCGCCGCCGGGCGCGGCCGACCTGCCCCGCTACTACGAGGCGGTCGCGGCAGTGGCGGGCGAGGTGCCCGTGCTGGCCTACCACTACCCGCGGACGTCGCCACCGGGGATCCCGGTCGAGCTGCTGCCCCAGCTGCCCGTGCAGGGCGTCAAGGACTCCTCCGCCGACCCGGAGCGGCTGCTGGCCGAGCGGATCGGCTACCACGGCTGGCTCTACGTCGGCTCGTCGGCGCTGCTCGCCCTGGCCGGTCCGCTCGGCTGCACCGGCGCGGTCCTGGCCCTCGCCAACGCGGAACCGGAACGGTGCGTGGCCGCGTTCTCCGGTGACGTCGACGCCCAGCTCGAGCTGGCCAAGGTGCACACGGCGGCGCGGCAGCCCTTCCCCCACGGCCTCAAGTCGCTGGTGGCCGACCGGTTCGGCACCTCACGCGCCGCCCGCCTCGGCTGAGCGGCGCCCGGCGCCGGCGGCGGTGCCGGCGCTCAGCGCCGCAGCGCCTCCGGCGGTCCGATCCGCCGTCGCAGCGTCACCCGGGTCCCGCGGTTGACGCGCTCGAGGCGCAGCTCGTCGACCAGCCGGCGCAGGATCCACAGCCCGCGCCCACGGGCGCGGTACCGGTCGGCGCCGCCACCGGACGGCGCCGCCACCGGACGGGCCGGGCCGTGGTCGAGCACCGACGCCTCGATCCAGTCGTCCTCGACCCGGACGGTCACCTCGACCGGCTGGCCCCCGTGCGACCCGTGCAGGATCGCATTGGTGGCCGCCTCGTTGAGCGCGAGCAGGACCTCTTCGGCCGCCTCACCTGGCACCTCGCGCAGGCAGTCGCGAACGGTTCGCCGGAGCCCGGCGAGGTGCGAAGCAGAGGCAGGGATCGAGCATTCCATGGTGTCCACCCTCCCGACTGCCTGCCGCCTACCCGGCCGAGAGGCCTCCTAACCGCCGCACCGGTCGCTTGCGGCCGGGTGCGACAGGGCCGATGATCCGCGGTGTGACCGGTGACTTCCCGACCGAGGGCATGGAGCTCACCCACCTGCTGGTGGTCGGCGACCTGCAGCGGTCAAGGGCGTTCTACCTGCAGGTGCTCGGCGCCGAGCTGTACCGGGAGTACGGGGGCACCTCCGTCGTGCTGCGCCTGTTCGACACCTGGCTGCTGCTGGTGACGGGTGGCGGACCCACCCCGGACAAACCAGACGTGACGCTCGCGCCACCGGCCGATCCCGACACCGCCGACCACCTGATGACGATCCGGGTGCCGGACTGTCGGGCGGCCTACGAGACCCTGCGCGCCCGTGGCGCCCAGTTCCTGACGCCGCCGGTCGAGTACGACTGGGAGGTGCGCTGCTTCTTCCGCGACCCCGACGGCCGCCTGTTGGAGATCAGCGAGGCGCGGTCGGCCGCTTGACGTCGCGGCGGCAGGTCTCGCAGGCGGGACGGCCGCAGGCGCGCTGGTAGTCGCCACGACCGAGGGCCTGCAGGGCAGCCTCCAGCAGCTCGCGCTGGCGGTCCAGCTCCACCGGGCCGAGCACACGGGACTGGATCGCGGGTTGCTCGCCGCCCAGGTAGCAGTAGGCGGCAAGGCAGGCACCCGCCGGCAGCTCGCCCAGCTCGCGGAGGGCAAGGGCGTAGATGCCCAGCTGGTCCAGCCCGTCGGCGGCCGGTGCGGCCTGCCTGCCCGTCTTCCAGTCGACCAGCTCGACCCCGTCCGGCCCGCGGAAGATCGCGTCGATGCGGCCACGCACCACCCACGGCCCGACCCGCAGGACCACGGCCACCTCGGCGTCCGGCGGCGGCATGGTGGCGTAGGGGGTGGCGGCGAAGTTGCGGGTGGCCCGCTCGACCAGGTCGGGCGCTACCGCGCCGCCCGCCCCGTCGGCGCCGAGGTCGTCGGCGCCGACCAGGTCGGGGAGGTTGCGGGCGCGCCGCTCCAGCAGCCGGTGGACGACCGAGCCGAGCCGGGCGGCCGGCCGCGGGGGCGAGGGCAGGGGCCGGACCACCGACCAGAAGAAGTCGCGCGGGCAGCGGGCGTAGGTGAGCACCTGGCTGACCGTCAGGACACGCGGGGCCTTGACCGCCGGTGCCGCCTGGTCGCGCTCGCCCTCGGCCAGCAGGTGCCCGCCGGCGGCGAGCGCGGCGCTGAACGCGTCGGCCTGGCCGGGCGGCACGCGGGAGCCGAGCGTCCCCGGGTCGGCGCGCTCCAGCTCGACGGCGGCGGCCAGGCCCTCCGGGAAGAGCGGGTCGCGGTCGCCCTCGCGGCGGGCGGCCGGCGGCCAGCGCACCCTGGCCCCCAGCCGCTCGGTGAGGGGGCTGGCGGGCGGCTCGTCGGCGCGCACCGGCACCTCGACAGCGGGATGCTCCGCCGCCTCCCGCCAGAACGGCCCCGGTCCCTTCGGGGTCTTCTCCGACCCCTGGTACCACCAGGCGGCGGTCAGCACCAGCAGCTGCTTGGCCCTGGTGATGGCGACGTAGAACAGGCGGCGTTCGTCCTCGAGGGCGCGCTCCTCCAGCGCGGTCCGGAAGGCGCGGCCGTTGCCGCCGAAGCGCGGCAGGTGCCTGGCGTCCTCCCGCAGCTCGTAGGGGAAGCCCTGGGCCCGGCGGGGATCGGCGACCCGGGCGTCTGGGAAGATGCCGCGCTTGGCCGAGCCGTCCCTGCCGGTGCCGGCCGACAGCCCCGCCACCGCGACCACCGGGAACTCGAGCCCCTTTGCCATGTGGACGGTCATCAGCTTGACCGAGTCGACCGGTGCCGGCTGCACCGCCTCCACCGGCTCGGAGGCGGACTCCACCGCGTCGAGGTAGGCGAGGAACGCCGCCAGCGACGGGTGCCCTTCGACCGGGGCGAAGGCGGCGACCCGGTCCAGGAAGGTCGCCAGGTTCTGGCGGGCAGAGGCCGCCCGCCGGTCGCCCGAGGCCTCCAGCTCGGCCCAGACCCCGGTACGCTCCAGGACCGTCTGGACCAGGTCGAGCAGTGGGCCGCGTGCGGCCGCCCGCAGGCCGCGCAGCTCGTCGCGGAAGGCGGCCAGTCGGGCGCGCGCCACCTCGTCCAGCCCTTCGACCTCGTGGAGGTGGTCGAGCGCCTCGGCGAGCGCGAAACTGACGTCGCCGGGGTCGGGGTCCTCGCCTGGCAGGACGTCCTTGAGCCCCCAGTTGTGCCTCGACGCCCAGCGGGCCAGCCGGACCAGGTGCCGGTAGCCGATCCGCCAGCGGGGGCCGAGCAGCAGGCGGGCGAGGGCGACGTTGGCGCCGGGGTCGGCGATCACCCGCAGGGTCGACACCAGGTCGACGATCTCCGGGGTCTCCAGCAGGCCGGACAGGCCGACCACCTCGACCGGCACGCCCCGCTGCTCCAGCGCCTCCCGCAGCGGGCCGAGCAGGCGCTTGGAGCGGACCAGCACGGCCACGTCCCGCCAGTCCGGCCAGGAGCCGTCGGGCAACCCGCCCTGGTGGGCGGCGACCACCTGGTCGGCGACGAAGGCCGCCTCGGCGAACTGGTCGGCCAGCAGGGCCGCCCGCACCGCGCCATCGCCCGCGTCTGGCCGGGCGACCAGCGGCGTGCCGCCGCGGCGCTCCTCCGGGATCACGTCGATGACGGCGTTGGCCAGTGCGAGGATGCGGCGTCCGGAGCGGAAGTTGGTCGACAGCGACAGCGGGGCGGTGCCGCCGTCCGCCGGGAAGTGCTCGGCGAACGACAGCAGGTTGTACATGGTCGCGCCGCGGAAGGCGTAGATCGCCTGGCGGGCGTCGCCGACGGCCATGATCGACGAGCCGGGCGGGCAGAGCCGCTGCATCAGCCGCCGCTGCGCCACGTTGGTGTCCTGGTACTCGTCGAGCAGCACGTGCGGGAACCGGGCGCGCAGGTCCTGGACCAGGTCCGCGTGTCCCTCGACCAGCTCGACCGCCTTGGCCACCTGGTCGCCGAAGTCGATCCGGCCCCTGCGCCGCTTCTCGGCCGCGTAGCGCCCGACCAGCCGGGTCAGCTCGACGCGCTCCATGGCCGCCTGGACCTGCCAGTCGGGCAGCCGCTCCCCGGCGTCGGCGCGCTCCAGCAGGCGGCGGGACTCCTCGGCCACCTCGGCCGGCGTCACCACATGGTCGGCGCAGGCGGCGGCCAGCTCGAGGGTCTTGCGGATGGTGGCGCCTGCGGTTCGCACGCTCAGGTGCTCGAACCGCTCGCCGTCGAGGATGCCGAGCAGGATCTGGTACTGCTGGGCCTCGCTGAGCAGGTCGGCGTCGGCCTCCACCCCGACCCGGATCCCGTAGGCCTTCACCAGGTCGGCGGCGAAGGCGTGGTAGGTGTCGACGGTGACCTGCCCGCCCGGGTCGGCCGGCCGTCCGGCAAGGGCCTCGCGCACCCGCGACTCGAGCTCGGTGGCGGCCTTGTTGGTGAAGGTGAGCCCGAGCACGGCGGCGGGCGACACCCCGAGCCGTTCGACCAGGTAGACGATGCGCGCCGCCATCACCGCGGTCTTGCCGGAGCCGGCGCCGGCGATCACGTGGACGGGGCCGAGCGGGGCCGCGATCGCCGCCCACTGCTCGGCGGTGGGCTGCTGCCCCTTGAGCGCCGCCCGGATCCCGGGACTGACGGCCCCCGCGAGGGTGGCGCTCACGAGGACCCCTCCCGACCGACCGGGGCCCGACCGACCGGGGCACCCCTCCGGGGTTCCCCGGACCCCTCCGGCCTCCGGAGTTCCCCGGACCCCTCCGGAAGATCCCTCGGCGGGGGGAGGCCGGCCGGCCGGCGAGCGCCGATACTGGGGCCATGCGCGTCGAGGAACGTCTGGGGCGGGGGCCGGCGGCGGTGGTGGGCTGGCTGCGGGCCCATCCGCTGCTGGCCGACGGGCTGCTGGCGGTCCTGCTGGCGGCCGTCTCGCTGATCGCCCTCGGGTACGCCGGCAAGGATTGCGACGGCGGCTGCCGGCCGGGGGACGCAGGCGCGGTCGCGCTGGTGCTGCTGCAGACGCTCCCGCTGGCCTGGCGCCGCCGCCATCCGCTGGCGATCCCGCTGGTGGCCGGCCTCGCCTCGGCCGCCTACGGGGTGGCGCCCTACCCGGACCTGACGATGTCGGTGCCGATCGGCGGCCTGGTGGCCGCCTACACCACCGCCGCCTGGTGCAGCCGGCGCACCGCCCTGATCGTGGGAGGCGTGATCGCCGTCATC
>DASYRU010000306.1:0-3823 GCA_036004165.1 Actinomycetota bacterium | reverse complement strand
GCGCCCGGAGACCCGCAAGACCGTCACCGTCGTCTTCAGCGACCTGGTCGGCTCCACCCGGCTGGGCGAGCGGCTGGATCCCGAGCTGTTCCGGGAGGTGGTCACCCGCTACTACGACCAGACCGCCGAGGTGCTCGCCCGCCACGGCGGCACCGTCGCCAAGTTCATCGGCGACGCCGTGATGGCCGTCTACGGCGTCCCGCGGCTGCACGAGGACGACGCGCTGCGGGCGGTGCGCGGCGCGGCCGAGCTGGGCGAGGCGCTCGCGCAGCTCAACCTGGAGCTGGACGCGAAATGGGGCGTACGGCTGGAGGTGCGCACCGGCGTCAACACCGGCGAGGTGGTGGTCGGCGACGCGGTCCGCGGCCAGAACGTCTTCGTCGGCGACGCCGTCAACCTCGCCGCCCGGCTGCAGCAGGCGGCCGCTCCCGGCGAGGTGCTGATCGGCGAGCGCACCTGGCGGCTGGTCCGCGACGCGGCCACGGTGGAGCCGGTGGCGCCGCTCGAGCTGAAGGGCAAGAGCGGGCCGGTGGCCGCCTTCCGGCTGCTGGGGGTGCGGCCGCAGGTTCCCGGCCAGGCCCGCCATCTGGACGTGCCGATGGTCGGCCGCGACGCCGAGCTCGGGCTGCTCGTCGGTGCCATGCAGGACGCCGTCGCCGCGCGCGGCTGCCGCCTGGCGGTGGTGGCCGGCGCGGCCGGGGTCGGCAAGTCCCGCCTGGTCAAGGAGTTCCAGGCGACCGTCGGCGGGCAGGCGACGGTGCTGCAGGGCGCCTGCCCCCAGTACGGGGAGGGGCTCACCTACCTACCGGTCGCCGAGGTGATCCGCCAGGCCGCGGCGTCCGGCGGTCCTGCGGGGCTCCACCGCCTGCTCGACGGCCAGGAGCACGCCGCGCTGGTGCTGGAGGAGCTGGCGGGGGTGGCCGGGACCGCCGGGCGGACCGTCTCGCGGGAGGAGGTCCCGTGGGCGGTCCGCAAGCTGTTCGAGGCGCTGGCGCGCCGCCGTCCCCTGGTGGTCGTCCTCGACGACCTCCACTGGGCGGAGCCGGCTCTGCTGGACCTGGTCGACCAGCTCGTCGGCGGCCTCCGGGACGCCCCGCTGCAGCTGGTCGGGATCGGCCGGCCGGAGCTGCTCGACGAGCGCCCTGGCTGGGGCGTCGACGGCCCGGACACCACCCCGGTCCTGCTCGACCCGCTCGGTTGGGAGGCGTGCGGCCGGCTGGTCGGCAACCTGCTCGGCGGCCACCAGCTCCCCGCGGAGGTGGTGCGGGGGATCGCCGAGGCGGCCGGCGGCAATCCCCTGTTCGTGGAGGAGTTCGTCGCCGAGCTGATCGACCGGCGGGTCCTGCTCCGCTCGGACGGCCACTGGGAGGCGACCGCCGCCGACCTCACGGGCGTGCCCATCCCGGCGGGCATCTCGGCGCTGCTGGCCGCCCGCCTCGACCGGCTGGAGGCCGAGGAGCGGGCGGTGCTCGAGCGGGCCAGCGTGGTGGGACCGGTGTTCCGGCGGCGGGCGGTGGTGGCGCTGTCACCAGAGGGCGCGCGGCCGGCGGTGCCGGCACGGCTGGCCGCCCTCACCCGCAGGCAGCTGGTCGCCCACGACGGCGATCCGGCCGCCGTGGAGGTGACGGCGCCGCCAGAGGGGGACGCCTACCGGTTCCGGCACGTGCTGGTCCGCGACGTCGCCTACGACGCCCTGCCCAAGCGCCGCCGCGCCGAGCTGCACGAGCGCCTGGCGGTCTGGCTGGGGCGTGACGGCGAAGCCAGCCCGCTGGAGCAGGGCGAGCTCGCCGGCTACCACTTCGAGCAGGCCTACCGGTGCCGGCTGCAGCTCGGACCGGCCGGGCCGCACGAGGCGGAGCTGGCACGGTGGGCCGCCGAACGGCTGGCGGCCGGCGGGCGCCGCGCGCTCGCCCGCGACGACCCGCCGGCGGCGGTGAACCTGCTCGGCCGCGCCCTCGAGCTGCTGCCCGCCGGCGACCCGCAGCGGCCGGGTCCGCTGCTCGACCTCGGCGACGCGCTCACCGAGGCGGGCGACTGGAAGCGGGCGCGCGAGGTGCTGGCCGAAGCGGTCGACAGTGCCCGGGTCGCCGGCGACCGGCGCCTCGCCGCAAGGGGCTCGATCGGGCTGCTCTACCTGCGCGAGACGACCAGCCCGCGCGGCTGGACCGAGGAGGCACGGCGGGAGGCGGGGCGGGCGATCCCGCTGTTCGAGCAGGCCGGCGACCGGGCCGGCCTGGCGCAGTGCTGGCGGCTGCTGGCGCACGTCAGCAACCGCCGCCTGCAGTGGGCGGAGCTGGAGCGGGTGGGGCGGCGCATCATCCACGACGCCCGCGAGGCCGGTGACCGGCGGACCGAGGCGCGCATGCTCGGCGGGATCTCGGCCAGCCTGTGCCTCGGGCCGGAGCCGGTCGCCGAGGCGGTCTCAGGCTGCAGGCGGATCCTGGAGGAGCTCGGCGGGGCGCCGCGCCCGACGATGATGGTGCTGGACAGCCTGGCGCTCTGCTCGGCGATGCTGCGGCGGTTCGACGAGGCCCAGCGGCTGCTGGCGCGGGCGGACGCCATCCGCGAGGAGCTCGCCGGCAAGCTCTGGAAGGTGGTCGGGCGGGCGGAGTTCGGCGCCTGGACCCACCTGCTGGCCGGCCGCCCGGCCGACGCGGAGCGGGCCCTGCGGCCCGCCTACGAGGCGCTGCAACGGATCGGCGAGCGGAGCGGCGTGCTGTCGATCCATGCGGCGCTGCTCGCCGAGGCGATCTTCGCCGCCGGCGGCCGCGACCAGGAGGCCGAGCGGCTCAGCGAGGTCGCCGAGGCGGCCGCCGGCGACAGCGAGGACGCGACCGCGCTGGTGCAGTGGCGCACCGTCAGGGCCACGGCGCTCGCCAGGAAGGGGGACGCCGGCGGCGCCGAGCGTCTTGCCACCGAGGCGGCCGCGCTGGCCGCGGCGACCGACTGCCTGCCCATCCAGGCCTGGGCGCTGCTGGTGCTGGCGCGGACGCGGCGGCTCGGGGGCCAGTCCGCGGCGGCCAGGCGGGCAGCGCACGAGGCCCTCGCCGTGGCCGAGCGCAAGGGCGACCTGGCGTCCGCGGCGGCCGCCAGGGCCCTGCTCGGCGAGCTGGACGGTCAGCCGGCCAGGTAGCCGCCGTCGGCAGGCAGCGCCACCCCGGTCAGGTAGGAGGCGTCGTCGCTGGCCAGGAAGACCGCGGCGGCGGCGATCTCCTCGGCGCGGGCGAGCCGGCGGATCCCCTGCCGGCCGAGCAGGCCGTCCAGCACCTCGCGTGGCATCCCGGCGGTGGTCGCCCGGAACGTCGGGGTGTCGATGACGCTGGGGCAGATCGCGTTCACGCGCACGCCGCTCGGGCCAAATTCCAGCGCCGCCGTCCTGGTCAGCTGCAGCAGCCCCGCCTTGGCGGCCGCGTAGTGGGCGAAGCCGGGCGCGGCGGCCAGCGCGAACGCGGAGGAGACGTTCACCACCGCCCCGCCGCCGCCCTCGACCATCAGCGGGATCGCGTGCTTCATCGTCAGGAAGGGGCCCTTCAGGTTCACCCCGACGACCAGCTCGAAGTTCTCCTCGGAGAGGTCGGTCAGCGGCCCGACCGCGCCGTCGACGCCGGCGCAGTTGAAGAGCGCGTCCAGGCGGCCGTGCTGGCCGCGGACCTCGGCGACCAGGCCGGCGACGGCACCAGTGTCGGTCACGTCGAGCCGGGCCGCGTGGCCGCGCTCCCCCAGCGTCGCGGCGGTCCGCTCCTCGGCGCCGTTGACGTCGGTGCAGACCACGCGTGCGCCCTCCTCGGCCAGCCGGGCGGCGATGGCGGCACCGGTGCCCGAA
>DASYRU010000305.1:0-7536 GCA_036004165.1 Actinomycetota bacterium | reverse complement strand
CCGTCGCATCGGCGACGCCAGCGCGCGCAGGCCATGGGTCACGATCGGGGCGTGGGCGGTCGCCGCCGCCATCGTCATGGGGCTGGCGGGCACCGCCGGTGGTGCGTTCGCCGACGACTTCGTCGCTCCCGGCAGCCAGAGCGAGGAGGCGATGCAGCTCCTCGAGGAGCGCTTCCCCGAGGCGGCCGGCGGCAGCGCCATGGCGGTGTTCGCCGCGCCGGAGGGGGAGCGGCTCGAGCGCCACCGGTCCGCCGTCGACGCCGCGGTCGCCCGGATCGCCGAGGTCGAGCACGTGGCCACCGTGGTCGATCCGTTCACCGCCGGCACGGTGTCGTCGGACGGGCGCATCGGCTTCGCCGAGATCGCCTTCGACCGGCCGTCGACGGAGCTCGGCCCGGCGCCGCTCGCCGCGATCGCCGACGCGATGGAGCCCGCCCGGGCGGCCGGCGTCGTCGCGGAGCTCGGCGGCGACGCAGCGTTCATCAACGGCGAGACGGAGACGTCGGGCGCGGAGGCGGTCGGCCTGCTGGCCGCCCTGGTCGTGCTGGTCGTCGCGTTCGGGACGGTGCTGGCCGCGCTGGTCCCGATCGCGCTCGCCCTGATGGCGATCGCCATCGGCCTTGGCGGCATCACGCTGCTGGCCAGCGCGATGGACGTCTCCACCGCCGCGCCGACCGTCGCGGCGATGATCGGGCTGGGCGTCGGCATCGACTACGCCCTGTTCATCGTCGCCCGCTACCGTGAGGGCCGCGCCGCCGGTCAGGACAACGCCGCCGCGCTGTCGAACGCCGTCGGATCGGCCGGCTCCGCCGTGCTGTTCGCCGGCGGCACCGTGGTCGTGGCGATGGCCGCCCTGGTGCTGACCGGCCTGGGCTTCCTGGCATCGATCGGGCTCAGCACCTCGCTGGTCGTGCTCCTCGCCGTGGCGACCGCCCTCACGCTCCTGCCAGCACTGCTGTCGCTGCTCGGCGACCGCATCGACGCCGGGCGGCTGGTTGGCCGCCGGCGCGCCGTCAAGCAGGCCGAGGAAACGGCATGGTGGCGGTTCGCCCACCGCGTGGCGGGCCGGCCATGGCCGTACCTGGCGGTCGCCTCGGCGCTGTTGCTGGCGCTGGCCGCCCCGGCGCTGTCGATGAAGACGGGGTTCCCGGACGCCGGCGACGAGCCGACCAGCACCCCGCACCGGCGCGCCTACGACCTGACGGCGGAGGGCTTCGGCCCGGGCTTCAACGCCCCGCTGCTGCTGGTCGCCGACCTGCGCAGCCCTGGCGTCGACGCGCAGGCCATCCCCGCGCTGTCGGAGCGCATCGCCGCCGACCCCGGCATCGCCATGGTCGGCGAGCCGCGGACCTCCCCCGCCGGGGACACGATCGTGCTGCCCACCATCCCCACCACCGCACCCGCGGACGCCGAGACCTCCGAGACCCTCCAGCGCATCCGCGACCTCGCCCCCGCCAACGTCGCCGTGTCGGGTCTGACCGCCATGACCGACGACCTCACCGGGCAGCTCGCCGACACCCTGCCGATCTTCATCGCCGCGATCCTGGCCGCGTCGTTCCTGCTGCTGATGGTGGTGTTCCGCTCCGTCACGGTGCCGCTGAAGGCCGCGGTGATGAACCTGCTGTCGATCGGCGGGGCGTACGGCGTCGTGGTGGCGGTGTTCCAGTGGGGGTGGCTCGGGGACCTGTTCAACCTCGACGGCACCGTCGTGATCGCCTCGCCACTGCCGACGCTCTTCTTCGCGGTCCTCTTCGGCCTGTCCATGGACTACGAGGTGTTCCTGCTCTCGCGCATCCGCGAGGCCTACCACGCCACCGGTGACAACACCGAGTCGGTGGCGCGCGGCATGGCGGCCACCGGCCGCGTGATCACTTCCGCCGCGCTGATCATGACGGTGGTGTTCCTCAGTTTCGTCGCCCACCCCTCGCCGTTCGTCAAGATGACGGGCCTGGGGCTGGCGGTGGCGATCCTGCTCGACGCGACGATCGTCCGGATGGTGCTGGTGCCCGCGACCATGGCGCTGCTGGGCCGCGCGAACTGGTGGCTGCCCGGTTGGCTCGACCGCCGGCTGCCGCACGCGGGCATGGAGCGCGCTGACGTCCCACCGCAGCCCGAGCCGGTGCTCGTCGGCACGTCTGGGCGCGGCTGAGCCACGGCCTCCTCATGTGGAGGTCGTCGGGGGACCGGGCGGAACCCGGAGCAGAGCAGGCTCAACGAGGTGATGCGGCCGCCTTCCAGGTCGCAGTAGGCCTGCTGCTCGACCACGAACCAGTCGCCGTCCTCGCGGGAGCGGCCCCCTAACTCGGGCCGGTGGGCTCCCCATCTCCTGCGGGGACGAGCCCGAGCCGGCGCGCGGCGGCGGCCGCCTGGTGGCGCGAGCCGACGGCGAGCTTGCCGAGCACGGCGGAGACGTGGTGGTCGACGGTCTTGGGCGACAGCGACAGGCGCACGGCGATGTCGGCGTTGCTGAGCCCCTCGGTCAGCAGGCCGAGCACCTCGAGCTGCCTCGCGGTCAGCCCGGCCGGGTTGGCGGCGGTCGCCCGGCTCGGCCCTCGGGGGACCCGCAGGGTGCCTCGCCGCCGCAGCTCCCGGCGCAGCCGCTCCGCGGTCTTGGCGGCGCCGAGGCGGTCCAGGACGCCCAGCGCCTCCAGCAGCGCCCCGTCCACGTCGCCGCAGGCGAGCGCCAACGCCCGGTCGTAGGGGCAGCCGAGCTCCTCCCAGGCACGGGCGGCCCCTCGCCAGTCCCCGCCGAGCAGCAGCCGGTACGGCTCGGCCGCGACCGCCGGGACCTGCGCCAGCGCGCCCGCCCGCCAGAGCCAGAAGGCCAACTCCCCGACGTCCCAGCGGTGGCCGGCCTGCACGGCCAGCTCGAACCCGCGGCCGGCCTCCACGGCGACGCGGTCCATCTCGCCCTGGAGCCAGGCGTGCTCCGCGCGGGCGGCGGCGACCGGCCCGACCCACTGGAGCTCGCCGGTGGGGAAGGACCGCGCGGCGGCCTCCTCCAGGAGGTCGGCGGCCTCCGGGTCGCCGCGGCGCGCCTGCAGCCGGCCGAGCGCCACCAGGGCGTCGACCACCCTGGTCGCCGCCTGCCCTCGCTCGACGACTCCTGCCCTGCCGTCCTGCTCCGCGCCCACCCAGTCCCCCAGGTCCAGCCGCAGACGGGCGCGGTTCCCGATCAGGTGCTGGGCGTACCCGCCGAGGTCGTGCTCCACCGTGAACGCGACCGCCTGGTCGAGATCCGCGGCGGCGTGACGGTAGTCGCGCAGATCCACCGCGGTGCCCGCCCGGTTGACCAGCGCGCGGGCGGCGTGGTCCTCCAGCCCGGCAGCGACCGCCACCTCGAACGCCTGCTCCAGGTCCGCCCGTCCGCCGGGATCGCCGCTGAACAGGCGGGCGGTGCCGATGTTGGTCAGGGCATGGCTCAGCGTCTCGGTGTCCCCCAGCCGCCGCGCCAGCTCGATCGCCCGCGACCCCCACGCCACCGCCGCCTGCGAGCGATAGGCCAGCATGTCGAGCTGCGCCTGGTTGCTGTAGGCCATGGCGAGCTGGTGGCCTGGCTCCTCGCGCTCGAGCACGGCGATGGCGCGGGCGGCGGCCTCCTCCGCCTCCTCCCGGCGGCCCGCCCACCAGGCAAGGCGCGACAGCCAGCGCAGGCTCTCACCCACCTTGCCTGCCTGGCCCACCGCCTCCCACAGCTCGAGCGCGCGCTGGCGGGCCCGCAGCGCCTCCCCGGCCAACCCACCCAGGTAGGCCTCGACCGAGTAGTCCTCCAGCAGCTCGGCGCGCTGGCGCGCGGGGAGCCGGTCCGCGAGCGGCAGCACGGCCCGGTAGTGGCCGACCGCCTCGCGGTGGGCCGAGACGGCGGCCGCCTGCCTGGCCGCTTCCGGCGCGTGACGCAGCACGGCCTCGACGTCGCCGGCCTGCCTGGCGTGGTGCACCAGGCGGGCGATGTCGACCTCCCGCCCGGCGGCGTCCGAGAGCACCTGCAGGACCTGGCGGTTCAGCCCGCGGCGGCGCACGTCGGACAGCGAACCCTCCACCGCCTGGCGGAGCAGCTCGTGGCGGAACCCCACCGTCTCGCCGGCCACGGTCAGCATGCCGCCGTCGGCGCAGGCCTCCACCGCCGCGGGGTCCGGCCGCAGCGCCTCCTCCAGCAGCCACAGCTCCGCCCGGGTCGGGACCACGGCGGCCAGCCGCACCACCTCCTGGGCGTCGGTGGGCAGCGTGGCCAGCCGGGCGAGCACCAGGTCGCTGACGGTGGCGGGCACGCCGGGCTCGGCGGCGGCGAGCACCTCGGTGACCAGCAGGGGGTTCCCGCCGGTGACGGCGTGCAGGCCCGCCGCGGCCCGGCCGGCCCGCCCTGCCAGCTCGGCGACGGCGCCCTCGGACAGCGGCTGCAGGGACAGGCGGCGCGCCGACTCCCGCGGCAGCCGGCCGAGGGCCGCACGCAGCGGATGGTCGGGGCCGACCTCGTCGTCGCGGAAGGTGACCACCAGCAGCGCGTTGGTGCGCGCAAGGCGCCGGCCGAGGAACACCAGCAGGTCGAGGGTGGCCTCGTCGGCCCAGTGGGCGTCCTCGACCACCGCAACCTGCCGGCGCCCCGGCCGGTCCAGCTCGTCCAGGAAGGTGGCGAAGACCGCCTCGCGGGAGCCTTCGGCGGCGATCTCGGCGGCCAGCCGGCCGCCCGTCTGGCGGGCGATGTCGTGCAGCGGCCCGAGCGCGCGGGGCGTCAGCAGCGGGTCGCAGACGCCCCACAGGAAGCGTGCGTCGGTCCCGTGCCGCTCGGCGAAGCCGTCGACCAGCGCGGACTTGCCCACTCCCGCCTCGCCGGACACCAGCACCAGCCGGCCGCCGCCTGGCGTCCCCGCGAGCAGCTCGTCCAGCTCGCGCAGCGCCGAGGTGCGCTCGAGGAGGTCCATCGCCGCAGCGTACAGCGGGGACCTGCGCACACTCGATCCCCTGTGACTATCCTCGCCGCACGACGAGAGGAGGCAACCGTGGTCCTGCGCTACCCGCCCGCACGGCGGCTCGACCTGGTCGAGCGGCTGGGAGGCTTCGAGATCGCCGACCCCTACCGGTGGCTGGAGGACGCCGGGTCGGAGGAGACCGAGGCGTGGAGCCGGGCCGAGGACGAGCTGTTCGCGTCGTTCATGGACGGCTCGCCGGGCCGCGAGGCGGTGCGCGGGCGGCTGCAGCGGCTGCTGGCGGCCGGGCTGGTCACGGTGCCGGTGCTGCGGGGCGAGCGGGCGTTCTTCGAGCGACGCCGGGGCGACCAGCAGCACCCGGTGCTGCTGGTGCGGGAGTCGGACGGCAGCGAGCGGCCGCTGGTGGACCCGAGCGCGCTGGCCGACGACGACACCGTGACCCTCGACGGCTGGGTGCCGTCGCTGGAGGGCGACCGGCTCGCCTACTTCCTGTCGTCCGGCGGCGACGAGGAGGCGTCGCTGTGGGTGCTGGACGTGACCGGCGGCGGCACCGTCGAGGGGCCGATCGACCGGACCCGCTACTGCCCGCTGGCCTGGCTGCCGGGCGGCAAGGAGTACTACTACGGCCGGCGGCTGCCCGCCGAGGCCGTTCCGGCGGGCGAGGCGGCATTCCACCGGCGGGTCTGGCGCCACCGGGTCGGCAGCGACCCGGACGGCGACGAGCTGGTGTTCGGCCAGGGGCGGGAGAAGACCGAGTACCACGACCTGCGAGTCTCCCTGGACGGGCGCTGGCTGCTGGTGGCCGCCGCCGCCGGGACGGCGCCCCGCAACGACCTGTACATCGCCGACCTGGCCGGCGACGGGAAGCTGCGCCCCATCCAGGAGCGGGTGGACGCGCAGACCGACGGCCGGGTCGGGGTCGACGGCCGCCTGTACCTGCACACCAACCTGGACGCGCCCCGGTTCCGGATCGCCGTCGCCGACCCGGCCCGGCCGGAGCCGGCCGGCTGGCGCGACCTGGTGGCGGAGTCCGACGAGGTGCTTGAGGGCTTCGCCCTGACCGGCGACGCCCTGCTGGCGGCGTCCAGCAGGCACGCGGTCGGCCGGGTGCGCGTCCACGACCGCGAGAGCGGCGTGGTGCGGGCGGAGGTGGACCTGCCGGGGCCGGGCTCGGTGCTTGGGGTGTCGGCCCGTCCAGAGGGCGGCGACGAGGCCTGGATCGGCTACACCGACTTCACCACCCCACCGCGGGTCTACCGCTACCGGGTCGCCGAGGCCGGCCCAGGCCACCGGTCAAATACCCACGGCGCGCGTGCTGCAGGCGTCGCGTCGGCGCAGCTCCCGCAAACGCGGCGCCGATACTTGACCGGTGGCCCGGACCTGTGGATGGACGCGCCGGGGCAGGTCGAGCTGGAGGTCGACGTGGAGGCCGGCCAGCAGACCTACCGCTCCAAGGACGGCACCGAGGTGCGGCTGTTCCTGCTCCACCGGCGGGGACTGGAGCCCGACGGCGCGCGGCCGACGATCCTGTACGGCTACGGCGGCTTCAACGTCCCGCTGAGCCCGGCATGGAGCGCGGTGGCGGCCGCCTGGGTGGAGCGCGGTGGGGTGTACGCGATCGCCAACCTGCGCGGCGGCAGCGAGGAGGGCGAGGCCTGGCACCGGGCCGGCATGCGCGAGCACAAGCAGAACGTCTTCGACGACTTCGCGGCCGCCGCCGAGCACCTGATCGACGGCGGTTGGACCACGCCGGAGCGGCTGGCGATCTCGGGCGGCTCCAACGGCGGCCTGCTGGTCGGGGCCGCCCTCACCCAGCGGCCGGAGCTGTTCGCGGCGGTGGCCTGCAGCGCCCCGCTGCTGGACATGGTCCGCTACGAGCGCTTCGGCCTCGGTGAGACCTGGAACGACGAGTACGGCCGCGCCGACGACCCGACCGAGCTGGGCTGGCTGGTCGCCTATTCCCCTTATCACCACGTCGTCAAAGGGACCGGCTATCCGGCGGTGCTGTTCACCGTGTTCGAGTCCGACACCCGAGTGGACCCGCTGCACGCCCGCAAGCTGTGCGCCGCCCTGCAGTGGGCGACCGCCTCGGACCGGCCGGTGCTGCTGCGACGCGAGCTGCAGGCCGGCCACGGCGCCCGCTCGGTGCGGCGCACCGTCGACCTCCAGACCGACGTGGTCGCCTTCCTCGCCGCCCAGGTCGGCCTCGAGCTGGGCTGACGCGGGCGGCGGCTGCCGGTCACCCCGGCGGGGCGGGGCCGCGGGCGGTGTGGACGGCGGCGGCCAGCTCGGCGGTGAGCGCGTGCAGGCCGTCGGGGCCGGCGGCGCCGAGACGGCCGACCAGGGCGGTGCCGACGATCGCGCCGTCGGCGAAGCGGGCGACGGCGGCGGCCTGCTCGGCGTCGGAGACGCCGATGCCGGCGCAGACCGGCAGGTCGGTATGGGCGCGGACGCGGGCGACCAGCTCCTCGATGCCGGCGGCCAGCGAGGCGCGCAGCCCGGTCACCCCGAGCGAGGCCTGCGCGTAGACGAAGCCGCGGCCGGCCTCGGCGATCGCCGCCAGGCGCCGGTCGGTGGAGGTCGGGGCGGCCAGGAACACCGGGGCGATGCG
>DASYRU010000304.1:0-7992 GCA_036004165.1 Actinomycetota bacterium | reverse complement strand
GCGCCGACGACCTCGGCGAGGACGCTCGCGGCCACCGGCTCGTCGGCGACCAGCAGGACCCCCTCGAGGTCGCGCCGCAGGAGGCCGCGCTCGTCGAGCTCGACCGCCTCCAGCGCCTCGTCGGGCGGCCAGGCGCCGGCGTCGCCGGCGGCTCGCGGGTCGCCACCGCCCGCCGGTTGGGCGCCGGCCGGCGGCATCCGCGGGTCAGGGAGGTCGCCGGGCGGCGGTCCGGTGCTGGTCGTGTCGGTCATGTGGGCTCCTCGACCATGATGTCGGCCGGCTCGAGCTCCTCGGCGCCGGTCCAGCTGATGGCGATCTCGCCGAAGGTGGCCGTCTGCTCGATCTCGACCAACGATCGCTTGTACAGCTCCAGGAGGGCAAGGAAGCCGATCACCACCTCGATCGGCAGCGCCTGCCGGCCCACCAGCTCTTCGAAGCTGCTGGTGCGCCGCTCCCGGAGGCGGGCGGCGAGCTCGGCGACCGCCTCGGCGACCGACAGCTTGGGCGGGGCGATGTGCGCGGTGGTGACCTCCGGCGCGGGCGCCGGGGTCAACGCCGCCGCCGCCAGCCGGGCCAGCTCGGGCGGCTCGACGCCCACCAGCAGGTTGGGGGCGATCTGTCGCAGCAGGTCCTCGGCACCGACCCGCCGGGGGACGTAGGCGGCCTGCCCGGCGAAGCGGGCGCCGAGCAGCCCGGCCACCTGCTTGTAGGCGCGGTACTGCAGCAGGCGGGCGAACAGCAGGTCGCGCTCCTCGAGGGCGGCCTCCGCCTCGTCGGTGTCGGCGTCGGGGGCGGGCAGCAGCCTGGCGGCCTTCAGCTCCAGCAGCGTGGCCGCGACCACCAGGAACTCGGTGGCGACCTCGAGGTTGAGCTGCCGCATCCGGCGGATCTCGGCCAGGTAGTCCTCGGTGATCCGCGAGAGCGACACCTGCCAGAGGTCGACCCGCTGGCGCGCGATCAGGTGCAGGAGCAGGTCGAACGGCCCCTCGAACACCTCGGTCCTCACCACATAGTCCATATGTCAACTTATCTATTCATCGTCCAAACTGGCAGGCCAGCCGGGCGATGGTAGCCAGCGCCACCTGGTGGGGTCCAGCGGCCGGTGGGCCGCAGCCGGGGGCCGGTGGCCTCAGAGGCCGACCAGGCCGTAGAGGGCCCGCGTGATCGAGCGGAACAGGGGCGTCAGCAGGTTCGGCGCCAGGATCAGCAGGCCGAGCAGCAGGAAGATCCCGTACCGGTCGAGGAAGTAGACGATGTTCTGCCGCGACGGGGGCAGGAAGATCGACAGCAGCCGCGAGCCGTCCAACGGCGGGATCGGCAGCAGGTTGAACACGCCGAGCACGACATTGAGGGTCACCAGCATGTCCAGGAGGATCAGGCTGAAGTTGACCTCGAAGGCGCCGGTCCCGGTGGAGAAGAGGACCCGCACCCCGATGGCGGCCGCCAGGGCGAGCACGAAGTTGGCGGCGGGACCCGCCAGGCCGACCAGGGCGGCCCCCACACGACGGCTGCGCAGCCGCATGGGGTTGAACGGCACCGGCCGGCCCCAGCCGATCCCCGCCAGGATCAGCGCGATGCTGCCGAGCGGATCCAGGTGGGCGATGGGGTTGAGGGTGAGCCGGCCCTGGGACCTGGCCGTCTGGTCGCCCTGCAGGGTGGCGACGGCGGCGTGGCTGAACTCGTGGAAGGTGATCCCGAGGACCACGGCGATCACGAAGGCGACGAACACCCGGGGGTCGTCGCGGAGCAGGAACAGCGGTGAGCCCACGCCAGCGACCTCGTTCTCCGACAAGGATTCGGCGCCCCGGTGGGCGCCGCTCGCCGGCTACCCTAGCACGGGCCGGACTCCTCGGCGCCGACGACCTGGTGGACCAGCGGCGGGGGCTGGACCGGCCGGTCGCTCCATCGCAGCGTGGCGAGCAGGCCGGCCAGCGCCGCGCCGGCCGCCTGGTCGTCGCGGGCCATGATACGGCCGATCGGCTGGCCCCGCTCGACCCGGTCGCCGAGCTTGGCGGTCAGCTCCACCGCCACGGCCGGGTCGATCACGTCGTCCTTGCGCTGCCTGCCGGCGCCAAGCGCGGCGGCCACCCTGCCGACCGCCTCGGCGTCGACCGCCGCCAGCCAGCCGTCGCCAGGCGCCTCCACCTGGAGGGTCACCGGCGCCTGCGGCAGCAGCGACAGGTCGTCGGCGACCCGCGGGTCGCCGCCCTGGGCGGCCACGAACTCGCGGAACCGCTCGAGGCCGTCACCGCCGGCGAGCGCCTGCTCCGCCAGCCGCCGGCCCTCGTCGGGGTCGGCGGCCTTGCCGGCCAGCGCGGCCAGGTGGCCGGTGAGGGTCAGGCAGAGGTCGAGGAACCGGCCGGGGCGCTCCCCGTGGAGGGCCTCCACCGCCTCGCGGACCTCCACGGCGTTGCCGACCAGCTCCCCGAGCGGCTGGTCCATGTCGGTCACCAGCGCGGCGGTGGCGCGGCCGGCGGCCGTGCCGAGCTCGACGCAGAGGCGGGCCAACTCCACCGCGGCGGGCAGCTCGTGCATGAACGCGCCGGAGCCGGCCTTGACGTCCAGCAGGATGCAGCTGGCGCCGCCGGCCAGCTTCTTGCTCATCACGCTGGAGGCGATCAGGGCGACGTTGCCGACGGTGGCGGTCACGTCGCGGAGCGCGTAGATCGCCTTGTCGGCCGGGACCAGCTCGGCGCTCTGGGCGGCGACCGCCAGCCCCACCCGCTCGACCTGGGCGAGCAGCTCCTCGGGCGCCAGGTCGACCCGGAACCCGGGGATCGACTCCAACTTGTCGAGCGTCCCCCCGGTGTGCCCCAGGCCGCGCCCCGACAGCTTGAGCATCCGCAGGCCGAGGGCGGCGGCCAGCGGCCCGACGACCAGGGTGGTGCCGTCGGCCACACCGCCGGTCGAGTGCTTGTCGACCGTCGGCCCCGCCAGCCGGCCAAGGTCCAGCCGCTCGCCGGAGGCGACCATCGCCTCGGTGAGCGCCTCGGTCTCCCGGCGCGAGAAGCCGCGCAGGTAGCCGGCCATGAGGAAGGCCGCCATCTGGTAGTCGGGCAGCTGGTTGCGGGCGTAGGCCAGGACGAAGGCGCGCAGGTCCGCGGCGGTGATCTCGCCCCCGTCGCGCTTGCGGGCGATCAGGTCGACCGGGTTCACCGTGAGAGACGCTTGACGACGGCCGCCTCGGCGCCGTCGCGGTCCAGCTCCGACAGCACCTGGGCGAGCGCCTCGCGGACGATGCGGCCGCGGTCGACCGCGATGCCGTGCTCCCTGCGGAGCCGCAGGCGCGCGTTCTCGAGGTCCACCAGCTCCTCGGCGGTGCAGTAGAAGGTCACCTTCTCGTCGTGACGCTGGCGCCCGCTCGGCACCCGGTCGGCCGGCCGCCGATCCCCGCCCTGCTCCTCGTCGGCGGGCTGCGGGCCCGCCCTTGGCCCGCGGCCCTTGTCGATCGAGGTGACCCGGAACAGCTCGTCGGCTCCGGGCAGGCTCGCCCGACCCTTCATGACGCCAGTACCTCCTTGGCCAGCTCGCGGTACGCGACCGCCCCCGACGACGAGCCGGCATAGGTCAGGATGCTCTCACCGGCCACCGGTGCCTCGGCGAACCGGATGGTCTTGGCGATGACGGTCCGGAAGACGCGACCCCCGAAGGCGTCCTCGACCCGGCCGAGCACCTCGCGCCCGTGGACCGTCCGGGCATCGTACATGGTGGCCAGGATGCCGACGATCTCGAGGTCGGGGTTGAGGCGCTCCCTGACCTTCTCGATCGTGTCCATCAGCAGGGCCATGCCGCGCAGCGCGAAGTACTCGCACTCCAGCGGGACCAGGACCCCGTTGGCGGCGGTCAGCGCGTTGACGGTGAGCAGCCCGAGGCTCGGCGGGCAGTCGACCAGGACGTAGTCGTAGCGCCGCCGCAGCGGTCGCAGCACCCGGGCCAGCGCCTGCTCGCGGGCCACCTCCCCGACCAGCAGCACCTCGGCGGCGGCCAGGTCGATGTTGGAGGGCAGCAGGTCGAGCCGCTCCACCTTGGTGCGCTCGATGGTGTCGTTGGCGTGCGCCTTGGGGTCCATCAGGAGGTTGTAGACCGTCTGGTCGAGGGCGAGCGGGTTCAGGCCGAGCCCGACCGAGAGGGCGCCCTGCGGGTCCATGTCCACCAGCAGCACCTTGCGACCCTGCTCGGCCAGGGCGGCGCCCAGGTTGATCGCGGTGGTGGTCTTCCCGACCCCGCCCTTCTGGTTGGCCAGGGCGATGACCTTCCCCATCCGGCACCTCCGCCGCCCGACTCCACATATCGCCACAGCGCTTTATCTACTTGTTGCTACAGCACCAAGTCGCGCTAGCTCTTCGTCGATCTAGCTCTTCATTGATCTAGCGATCGATCGACGATTGACCTCGCCGACCTGGGGGCGGCGGCATCTTACTCAACCCCGCACGGGCCGAGGAAGACCTTGGGCCAAAACGTGCCCGAGCGGTCCCTGTCACCACGCTGCGTGGTCGGCCACGCTGCGTGGTCAACCCTGTCGGACCCGTTTGCCACGCAGCGTGGCAAGGCGAGTTCACCGGTGCATGAATTGTGGATAACCCTTCAACTTCGCGGGGTCGGGAGGAGCGGCCCGCGGGCAAGGTGGAGCGCAGCAGGGGCGACCCGCGCGCCCGCCTACCGCCTCACCGGGGCGGGAGGCATGCCTTCGTCGGCGTGATCAGCGCAGGTCGGCGGTGAAGGAGCGACCGGGGCCGACCGGGTCGACCCCGAACAGGTCGGCGACGGTGGCCCCCAGGTCGGCGAAGGTGTCGCGGTCGGGCAGTCGCCGGCCGGTCGTCCCGCCCGGACTGAACGCGACCATGGGGGTGAGCTCGCGGGTGTGGTCGGTACCGGGCGCGGTCGGGTCGCAGCCGTGGTCGGCGGTGAGGAACAGCCAGTCGTCGGCGCCCAGCTCGGCCACGACCGCTGGCAGGCGGGTGTCGAGACGTTCGAGGCAGCGGGCGTAGCCGGCCGCGTCGCGGCGGTGGCCGTAGACCATGTCGAAGTCCACCAGGTTGGTGAAGACCAGCGTCGGCCCGTCGGCGTCGCGGAGGAACCGCACGGTGGCGTCGAGCGACGTCTCGTTGTCGCCGGTGTGGTCGGAGCCGGTCAGCCCGCGGCGCGAGAAGATGTCCTCGATCTTGCCGACCCCAAGGGTGTGCACCCCGGCCCGCTCGAGCGCCTCCAGCACGGTCGGGCCCGCCGGCGGGAGCGCGTAGTCGCGCCGCTCCTTGGTGCGGAAGAACGACCCGGGCTCGCCGTCGAACGGGCGGGCGATCACCCGGCCGACCGCGTGCTCACCATCGAGCAGGCCGCGGGCGCGCTCGCACCAGTCGTACAGCTGCTGCAGCGGGACGACCCGCCTGTGGGTGGCGATCTGGAACACCGAGTCGGCGGAGGTGTAGACGATCGGCTTGCCGGTGGCCAGGTGCTCGGCGCCCAGCTCCTCGATGATCTCGGTGCCGGAGGCGGGCTTGTTGCCGAGCACGCCACGGCCGATCGCGGCCGAGAAGGCGTCGATCACCTCTGGCGGGAACCCCTCCGGGTAGGTGGGGAAGGGCGCGTCGAGCACCACCCCCATCATCTCCCAGTGCCCGGTGGTGGTGTCCTTGCCGGCCGACCGCTCGGCCATCCGCGCGACCACCGCGCCGGCCGGGTCGGTGGCGGGCACCCCGGCGATCTCGGTGAGCCGGCCGAACCCCCACGACCGCAGGGTCGGCAGCCGCAGTCCGCCGGCGGCGGCGGCCGCGTGGCCGACGGTGTCCGCCCCCTGGTCGCCGTAGCCGGGCGCGTCGGGGGCCTCGCCAACGCCGAGCGAGTCGCAGACCAGGACCACCACCCTCCTGGGCTGGTTCACCGCCGGACCCGTTGCCGTTTGCAGTCGAGGCAGAGGCGGGCGGCGGGCAGCGCCTCCAGGCGCTCCTCGTCGATCGGCCGCCCGCAGCGCTCGCAGCTGCCGTAGGCGCCGGCGTCCATCCGCTCCAGCGCCTGCTCCACCTCGCGCAGGGTGTCGCGCAAGCTCCTGACCAGGGTGAGGAGGCTGGCCCGCTCCGCGGCCGCCTGGCCCGCGTCGGCGAAGCCCTCGTCCAGCTCCGGGTCCTCGATGCCCTCGGCGTCGCGGCGGGCGCCGAGGTCGTCGAGCTGGCGTCGTACCTCGCCGCGCTCGCTCTCGAGCCGCTCGCGCAGCCGGTCGACGGTCTGCTGGTCCATCCGGTCCTCCGTCGGTCGTCCCACCCGTGGCTGGCCGGCGACCGCACGACGGCCTGGCGGGGAGGGTTGAAGGCTACAGGATCAGCGATCCGGCGGGGCCATCCCTTTTGGGTGCGTCGTTCGTTCCGGCCGTCCGCATGCGGGCTCGTGGGTGGGCGCGCAGGTAGACCTCGCGGAGCCGGTCCTGGGTGACCCGGGTGTAGACCTGGGTGGTGGCGAGGCTGGCGTGGCCGAGCAACTCCTGCACGCTGCGGATGTCGGCGCCGCCGGCCAGCAGGTGGGTGGCGAACGAGTGCCGCAGCACGTGGGGTGAGATCCCGACCTCCAGCCCGGCATGCCTGGCGTGCCCGCGCAGGATCTTCCAGCACCCCTGCCTGGTCAGCCGCATGCCCTGCGCGTTCAGGAACAGGGCCGGCCCGGCGCGCGGGCCGGCCAGGAGCGGCCGGGCCCGCACCAGGTAGGCCTCCAGCGCGCGGCGGGCGGAACGGCCGATCGGGACCAGGCGCTCCTTGGCGCCCTTGCCGAAGGCGCGGACCATCCCGTCCTCGAGGTCGAGGTCGTCGACGTCCATGGCGGTGGCCTCGCTGACCCGCAGCCCCGCCGCGTACAGGGTCTCCAGCAGCGCCCGGTCGCGCATGGCGAGCCGGTCGTCGCCGGTGACGGCGTCCAGCAACGCCTCCACCTGCTCGATCGAGAGGGCCTTCGGCAGGCTGGCGGGGACCTTGGGGGTGCCGAGGTCGCGCGAGGGGTCGGCGCCGGCCAGCCGCTCGCGCAGCAGGAAGCGGTGGAAGCCCCGCACCGCGGCCAGGCTGCGGGCCACCGTCGAGGCGCGGTAGCGCGTGCCGGCCGGGGTGCCGCCGAGCCGCAGCGCGCCGAGGAACGCCACCAGGTCCGCCTCGCCGACCATGGTCGGGGCGTCGATCCCCCGCTGCGCCAGCCAGCCGGCGTAGCGGTGCAGGTCGCGCCGGTAGGCGCCGAGGGTGTTGGCGGCCAGGCCGCGCTCGACCGCCAGGTAGTCCAGGTAGCGGCGCACGGCCGCCCCGGCGGCCGGGCCGACCGGCGCGGCGGGCAGGGGGTCCGGGGGGCTCACCCGGCGAGGCCGGGCGCGAGCTCGGCGAGGGGCCGCCAGTCGAGCTGGTGGGCCTCGGCCACCTGCTGGTGGGTGAGCTCGCCGCGGTAGACGTTGACCCCCTTGGCCAGCGGCGCGTCCGCTCGTATGGCCTCGTCGAGCCCGGCCGAGGCGATCGCGACCGCGTACGGCAGGGTGACGTTGGTGAGCCCGTAGGTGGAGGTGTGCGGCACCGCCCCCGGCATGTTGCCGACACAGTAGTGGACCACCCCACTGACGACGTAGGTCGGGTCGGAGTGGGTGGTCACGTGGGAGGTCTCGAAGCAGCCACCCTGGTCGATCGAGATGTCGACCAGCACCGCGCCCCGCTTCATGGCCTGCACGTGCTCGACGGTGACCAGCCTCGGGGCCTTGGCGCCGGGGATCAGCACCGAGCCGATCACCAGGTCGGCCTCCAGCACCAGGTCCTCGATGGTCTGCCGGTTCGACATCAGGGTGACGATGCGGCCCTTGTGGATCTGGTCGACGTAGCGGAGCTTGTCGACGTTGTTGTCGAGCAGGGTGACCTCGGCCTCCATGCCCTGGGCGATCCAGGCGGCGTTCTGGCCGGCCATGCCGCCGCCGAGCACCACCACCTTGGCGGCGGCGACGCCGGAGACGCCGCCCATCAGCACCCCGCGCCCGCCCGACTC
>DASYRU010000303.1:0-1768 GCA_036004165.1 Actinomycetota bacterium | reverse complement strand
GTGGACGTGGCGGGCGCGGGCCTCGCCGGCCAGCAGCCGCACGCCGGCGGCCAGCTCGGGCCGGTCGGCAAGGTCGATGCGCTGCTCCGGGCGGAGGTCGACCATGCCGTGGTCGCCGGTGACCACCAGGGCGGCGTCGCCGGGCAGACGCTCGGCGAGCTGCGTGGCCAGCCGGTCGACATGGGCGAGCTCCAACCGCCAGGCCTCGCTGGCGACCCCGCGGACGTGGCCGGTCCGGTCCAGGTCGGGATGGTAGGCGTAGACCAGGCTGCGCCGACCCTTGGCCAGGCAGCGCAGCGCCCCCGCCGCCTGGTCGCCGAGCGAGAAGGTCCGCCAGTACTCGCCGCCCCGCAGGGCGGCGCGGGTGAAGCCGGAGGCCGCGTACTCGCCGGCGCCCACCAACGTCACCTGGACGCCGTCGGCCGCCGCATGCTCGAACGCGGTCGGCTCCGGCTGCAGGTGCTCGGGGACCACCCGGCCGCGCAGGTCTTTGCTGCCGCCGAGCCCGTAGGGGGACCAGCGCAGGCAGTTGAACGCCCGGTCCATGCCAGGCAGGACCATGGTGTAGCCGACCAGCCCGTGGCCGGCGGGCGGGCGGCCGGTGCCGATCGAGGCGAGGCTGGTCACGGTGGTGGACGGGAAGCCGGTGGTCAGCGGCGCGCCCCGCTCGGCGGCGGCGGCCAGGAACGGCGCCGCCTGCCGGTTGGCGAGCAGCAGCTCCCAGCCGAGGCCGTCGATCACCAGCAGGCAGACCCGGCGCAGCGGCTCCACCCCAAGGGGGTTGCCGAACCCAGGCACGTCCAGTGCGGCCAGCAGCGACGGCAGCAGGTCGGCGAGGGACGCCTCGCCGTAGCGGGGGAGCGGCGGGGCGGGGGAGCCCGTTCCTCCGGCCGCCGCGGCCGGACTGGTCATGGCCGGCAGCGTACAGAGGTCCAGCCGGCAGCGCCTACGTATCCTTGAGGGAGGACGACATCGGCGAAGGCGAGGATGGTCATGCCAGAGGTGACAAGGACCGAGCAGGAGTGGCGCGAGCGGCTCAGCCCCGATCAGTACCAGGTGCTGCGCGAGAAGGGCACCGAGCCGCCCTTCACCGGCAAGTACACCTACACCAAGGAGGAGGGCGTCTACCGCTGCGCGGCCTGCGGCAACGCGCTGTTCCGTTCCGACGCCAAGTTCGACTCCGGCACGGGCTGGCCGAGCTTCACCGAGCCGGACAACGCCGACGGCGTCGAGCTGCACCCCGACTACAGCCACGGGATGGTCCGCACCGAGGTCACCTGCCGGCGCTGCGGCAGCCATCTCGGCCACGTCTTCGACGACGGCCCCGCCCCGACCGGCCAGCGCTACTGCATCAACTCGGTTGCCCTGGAGCTTGAAGCTGACGCCTGATCGCTTGCGTTGCCGCAGGCCCGGTTGATTCGGGGGGGGAGCCCGCTCCCCCCCGAACCCCCCCAACAGCCGGCTCCTCCTCTACGGTTCGGCGTTGACGCCGCAACAGCCGGCTCCGCCGCTGGTCCGGGTAGGATGCGCGCCGGCAACGGCAGCGAGGAGGGCCGATTGGCGGAGGAGCAGCGGGAGCAGCCGAGCTACAACGTGCTCAAGACCTGGGCCTTCGACGACTGGGGCTTGTACGGCAGGGGCGACGAGCTGCTCAGCAGGGCGTTGGCGCGCCACCCGAGGGTCGCCCGCCTCTTCCACGTCCAGGCGCCGATCAACCCCGCCGAGCTGCGCGGCCGCTTCCGCGACCCTCGCTGGGAGCAGGACATGG
>DASYRU010000302.1:0-5763 GCA_036004165.1 Actinomycetota bacterium | reverse complement strand
GAGAACGTCGCCGGCATCGGCACCACCGACGGCGCCGGCCTCGCCGGGTTCGTCGAGCGGCACGGCGTCGACCTCACCATCATCGGCCCGGAGCAGCCGCTGGTCGCCGGGGTGGCCGACGAGTTCCTGGACCGCGGCCTGGCGGTGTTCGGGCCCACCGCCGCGGCCGCCCGCATCGAGGGCTCCAAGGCGTTCGCCAAGGAGGTGATGGCCGCGGCCGGGGTGCCGACCGCCAGGGCCGAGACCTTCACCGACGCGGCCGCCGCGATCGCCGCCCTCGACGACTTCGGGCCGCCCTGGGTGGTCAAGGCCGACGGGCTGGCGGCCGGCAAGGGCGTGACGGTCACCGACGACCCGGCCGCGGCCAGGGCGGCGGTCGAGGCCGCCCTGGTCGGGCTGGTCCACGGCCAGGCGGGCGCCCGCATCCTGCTGGAGGAGTACCTGGAGGGCCCTGAGGCCAGCCTGTTCGCGGTCACCGACGGCCGCACCGTGCTGCCGCTGGCCCCCGCCCGTGACTACAAGCGCGTCGGCGACGGCGACCAGGGGCCCAACACCGGCGGCATGGGCGCCTACTCGCCCCTGCACGACCTCCCGGACGAGCTGGTCGAGGAGGTGCGCCGCACCATCCTCGAGCCGACCGTGGCCGAGCTGGCCCGCAGGGGCGCGCGCTACCAGGGCCTGCTGTACGCGGGGCTGACCCTGACGGCCGACGGCCCGAGGGTGCTCGAGTTCAACTGCCGCTTCGGGGACCCGGAGACCCAGGCGATCCTGCCGCGCATGACCACCGACCTGGCCGACCTGGCCTGGGCGACGGCCGAGGGCACGCTGGCGGGGTGCAAGGTCGGCTGGGACCCGCGCGCCTGCGTCACCGTCGTGCTCGCCTCCGGCGGCTACCCTGGCCCCTACCGGCGTGGCTTCGAGATCGACGGGCTGCAGGCGGCCGCCGCGGAGCCGGACATCCACCTCTTCCATGCCGGGACGAGCCTCGACAGCGCCGGCCGGGTCCGCACCGCGGGCGGTCGGGTGCTGGCGGTCACCGCCCTCGGCGACGACCTCGCCGACGCCGGCGCCCGCGCCTACGCCGCCGCCGGGCTGGTCCGCTTCGACGGCATGCACTTCCGGCGCGACGTCGCGGCCCGGGGTGGGGTCGTTGCCGGCTGACCGGAGCGACGGGCCGCCGATCGGGCCCTACTGCCGGGTGCCGATCGTGGTTCGCGCGGCCGACTCCCGCGCCCCGGAGGTCGCCAGGCGGGTGATCGCGCTGATCGCGGCCAAGCGGCCCGGCGCCGTCGCCGAGCACGTCGGCAGCTCCGCGGTCCCCGGCCTGGCCGGCAAGGGCACCATCGACCTGCTCCTGCCGGCACCTCCCGGCGAGATCCCGGCGATCGTCGAGGACCTGCTCGAGCTGGGGTTCCAGCGGCAGGCGATCGCGTTCCCCCCGTTCCCTCCCACCCGGCCGATGCTGCAGGGCGTGCTGCGCCACGACGACACCTCGTTCCGGATCCACGTCCACGTGGTGCCGGCGTCCAGTCCTGATGTGGCCTCGATGCGCGGCTTCCGCGACGCGCTGCTGGCCGACCCGGCGCTGCGAGCCGAGTATGCGGCCCTCAAGGAGGCCATCGTGGCCGGCGGGGCGGTCGACTCGGTCGCCTTCTCCAAGGCCAAGCACGACTACATCGTGGCCACCCTCCGCCGCCTCGGCCTGCCCACCGGCGAGCTGGTGTAACGCCACCGGCCCTCGCTACGTTGTCCAGAATGGGGGAGGAGACGACCTCCCCCTGTTCGAGGGCTTCGTCTTGGTGTAGAACTACCTCACCCCCGAGGTTCCATTTCCACGCCCCCACGGAGCTCGACTGGAGGGGGGCCATGAAGATCACCGACGCGTCCCGGCGGGACGTCGCGGACGGCCTGCTGGCAGGCAGCCTGGCCGTCGTGGGCGCGATCGGGCTGCTGGCCGCGATGGGATCGCGGCTGCCCGACGGCGCGGAGCCGCCCAACGCCCTTGCCGCCCTGCTGGTGGCCGGCCAGAGCCTGCCCATCGCCTGGCGCAGGCGCACCCCGTTGCTGGTCATGGCCGTGGTCGAGGTCGCGACGGTGGCGTACTTCCTGCTGCATTTCCCGCCGACCGGCGCCGCCCTCGGCGTGCTGGTCGCCTACTACACGGTGGCCGCCCGCCACCCGACCCGGGTGATGCTGCCGTTCGCCGGCGGCCTCGCCGCCGCCGTGCTCATCCTCACCGCGCAGGGCCGCATGTCCTTCCAGGTGTTCGCGTTGCTGCAGGTGCTGTTCGCGGCCGCCTGGCTGATGGGAGGCGAGCAGCGGACCCGCCGCGAGTACACCGCGCTGGTCGAGGACCGCGCCGCGCGGCTCGAGCGCGAGCTCGGCTACCTCGCCCGCGAAGCGGTGGCCGACGAACGCGTGCGCATCACCCGCGAGCTCCACGAGACGGTCGCCGACAACGTGCGCGCCATGGCCGCCCAGGCAAAGTCCGCCGAGCGGTCCCTGCCGGCGGCCGCCGCGGCCAGCCGCGACACCATCGGCCTGATCGAGAGGACCGCCGAGCGGACGCTGAGCGACCTGCGGCGCGGGTTGGAGGTGCTCGACCCCGCCGATCCGGTCGTCGCCCAGCGCGGGTCGCTCCCGACCATGAGCCAGCTCAGCGCCCTGGTCACCGAGGTGAAGATGGCCGGCCTACCGGTCGACCTGAAGATCGAGGGCGACGCCGTGCCGCTCCCGGCCGAGGTCGACGGCTCGGCCTACCGGATCGTGCAGGAGGCGCTGACGAGCTGCCTCAAGCGGCCCGGTACGGCCCGGCCGCTGGTGGTGATCCGCTACGGCGAGGAGGACCTGGAGCTGCAGGTCACCGACGCCCGCGAGGGCGGCGCCTGGCAGGTCGACCCGGGGCGGGGCCGCTACGAGAACCTCGGCTGGATGCAGCCACGCCCCACCGACCAGGAGGCCGGCCCCGAGGCCTGGCCGGAGGGCAGCTACGGGGTGCTCGCCCGCCTACCATTGGCGCCGGTCCGGCCCTAGAGGGGGCGGTCCGCCCGGCCGGTTAGAATGCCCCGACTGGACCGGATGCCTCTTCTCCGCGGAGGAGCCTTCATGCCGCCAAGGGTTGGGATCGTGCTCGGCTCCACCTCCGACGAGGAGAAAGCCAAGACCGCCGCGGTCATGCTTGAGAAGTTCGGGGTCGAGTACGAGCTCGAGGTGCTCAGCGCCCACCGCGACCCGCGGCGGGTCGCCGACTATGCGGCCAGCGCGGTCGACAGGGGCCTGCTGGTGCTGATCGCCGCCGCCGGCAAGGCGGCCGCCCTGCCGGGGGTGCTGGCCGCCCACACCACCCTGCCGGTGGTGGGGCTGCCCATCTTTACCCCGCAGCTCGCCGGCCTTGACGCCCTCTACTCGATGGTGCAGATGCCGTCCGGGGTGCCGGTGGCCACCGTCGGCCTTGACGCGGCCGTCAACGCCGGCGTCCTGGCCGTGCAGATCCTGGCCGTCGGCGACGAACGGCTCCGGCTCGAGCTGCAGGAGTTCAAGGATCAGCTGGCCGAGGGCCTGCGCCTGTAGGGCCGCCATGATCCCTCGCTACAGCCTGCCCGAGATGGGCGCCATCTGGACGGAGGCGACCCGCTTCCGCCTGTTCTCCGAGGTCGAGGTGGCGGTGGTCGCCGCAAGGGCCCGCCGCGGCCTGGTCCCGGCGGCCGACCTGGCCGCCATCGAGCAGGCGCCGATCCCGGCGCCGGAGCGGGTGCACGCCCTCGACGCCGAGCTGCACCACGACGTGGTCGCCTTCCTGACCGCCTACGGGGAAGGCATCGGCCCCGCTGCCAGGCACGTCCACTACGGTATGACCTCCTCCGACCTGCTGGACACCACCCTCGCCCTGCAGCTGGTCAGGGCCTGCGACCTGCTGGGCCGCCGGCTCGACCGGCTGACGGCGACGGTGCGGGAGCGCGCCCTGGAGCATCGCGACACCCTCTGCCTCGGCCGCACCCACGGCGTGGCGGCCGAGCCGACCACCTTCGGGCTCAAGCTGGCCGGGCACGCCTTCGCCTTCGACCGCGACCGCCGGCGCCTGCACGCCGCCCGCCAGGCGGTCGCGGTCGGCACCATCTCGGGTGCGGTCGGCACCTACGCCAACCTGCCGGCCGCGGTCGAGGCCGAGGTGCTCGCCCAGCTCGGCCTGACCCCGGAGGCGGCCCCCACCCAGGTGGTGGCGAGGGACCGCCACGCCGAGCTGCTGGCCGCCCTCGCGATCATCGGCGCGGACATCGAACGGCTCGCGGTGGAGGTCCGCCACCTGCAACGGACCGAGGTCCGGGAGGTCGAGGAGCCGTTCGCCGACGGCCAGAAGGGCTCCTCGGCCATGCCCCACAAGCGGAACCCGGTGGTCGCCGAGCGGCTGACGGGTCTCGCCCGGCTGCTGCGCGGCTACGCGGTGGCCGGCCTTGAGGACGTTGCGCTCTGGCATGAGCGGGACATCTCCCACTCCTCGGTGGAACGGGTGGTGCTGCCCGACGCCTGCTGCGTGCTCGACTACGCCCTGGAGCGGGCCCACTGGCTGGTCGCAGGCATGCGCGTCTCGCCGGAGCGGATGCGGGCCAACCTGGAAGCGTCCGGTGGCCTGGCCGGCTCCTCGGCCGCCCTGCTCGCCCTGGTCGACGCCGGCTGGTCGAGGGAGGACGCCTACCGCGTGGTGCAGCGGGCCGCGATGGCCGCCTGGGAGGGCAAGGGCGGCTTCCGCGACCTGCTCCTGGGCGAGCCGGGTGTGGCCGAGGCGCTGGGGGAGCGGGGCCTGGACGCCGCGCTCGACCCGGCCCGCTTCCTGGCGCACAGCGCCCCCATCTTCGAGCGGCTGGAGGCGATGTCGTGACCACGCCAGGGACCCTCGAGGGGCTCCGCCACCTGGCCTCCGGGAAGGTCCGTGACCTGTACGAGGTGGACGACCGGCACCTGCTGCTGGTGGCCAGCGACCGGATCTCCGCCTTCGACGTCGTGCTCGACGACCAGGTGCCTGCCAAGGGCGAGGTGCTGACCGGGCTGACCAGGTTCTGGCTGGAGCTGCTCGGCGGCCTGGTCCCCAACCACCTGGCCGGCTGGCGGGCGTCGGAGCTGCCGGCGGGCGCCAGGCACCTGGCCGGCCGGGCGATGCTGGTGCGCCGGCTGCAGATGCTCCCGGTCGAGTGCGTCGCCCGTGGCTACCTGGCCGGCTCCGGCTGGAAGGACTACCAGGCCACCGGCGCCGTCTGCGGCATCCCGCTGCCGAGGGGACTGCGCCAGGCAGACCGGCTCCCGGCGCCGATCTTCACCCCGGCCACCAAGGCGCAGACCGGCCACGACCAGAACATCTCCGAGGCGGAGATGGCCGAGCGGATCGGCGCCGGCATCGCCGCCCAGCTGCGCGAGCTGACCCTCGAGGTCTACCGGCGCGGCGCCGACCATGCGGCCAGGCGGGGGATCCTGCTGGCCGACACCAAGCTCGAGTTCGGCCTGCTGGACGGCGAGGTGGTCCTCGCCGACGAGGTCCTCACCCCCGACTCCTCCCGCTTCTGGCCGGCGGGCGGCTGGGCGCCCGACTCCTCGCCGCCCTCCTTCGACAAGCAGTACGTGCGCGACTGGCTGGAGCGCCAGACCTGGGACATGACCCCGCCCGCGCCGCGTCTCCCCCCCGACGTGGTCGCCGGCACCGCCGCCCGCTACCGGGAGTGTTACGAGCGCCTGGTCGGCCGCCCGCTCGACGCCTGGCTGGCCGAGGCACGC
>DASYRU010000301.1:0-2802 GCA_036004165.1 Actinomycetota bacterium | reverse complement strand
CGGGGGGCCGAGCCACGAGCGCATGATCATCGCCAACCTGGCCCGGTCGCTGTTCGCCCTGGGCCGGATCCGCACCACCGAGGCGAAGGCCAAGCGCCTGCGCCCCCAGGCAGAGCGCCTGATCACCTTCGCCAAGCGGGGCGACGTGGCGGCCAGGCGCCAGGTCCTCACGGTGGTCCGCGACAAGGCGGTCGTGCACAAGCTCTTCGCCGAGATCGCTCCCCGCTTCGCCGAGCGCCAGGGCGGCTACACCCGCATCCTCAAGCTCGGCCCACGGCCGGGCGACGCCGCCCCGATGGTCCTGATCGAACTGGTGGAGCAGGGTGAGGCCGGCGAGGCACAGCGCGCCGACGGCGAAGGCGGCCGACGGCGCCGGTTCGGCCGTGGCCGGCGCGGGGCCGCCCAGCCTGCCCCCGAGGGCGCCAACCGGGCGCAGCGGCGGGCGGCAGCCCGGCGTCGGGCCGCCCCCGCCGAGGCCGCCGACGAGGCCACCGCCGCCCTCGCCGGCGAGGAGCCGGACGAGGAGGAGCGGCCGAGCGTGCCGACCGACGCCGAGATCGAAGCCGGCGTCACGCCGGCCGGCGAGGCGGAGACCGACGAGGCAGAGGCGGAGGCTGCGGACGCTGAGGCCGAGGTCGCGGAGGGTGACGCTGAGGCCGCGGAGGCTGGGGTCGCGGACGCCGACGCCGCGGAGACGCAGGCCGCGGAGGCTGAGGCTGAGGCTGACGCGGAGGCCCCCGAGGCGGAGGCGGAGGCCGCGGAACCTGAGGCCGCGGACGCCGAGGCACCTGAGGCGGGAACCGCCGAGGCGGAGACCGACCAGCCGAAGCCCAGGCGGCGGGGCAGGGGCAAGGCCAAGGACCAGCAGTAGGCGGTGGCCGGCCCGGCTGAGGGGGAGCGGCGGCTGCGCCTGCTGGTCGCCTACGACGGCGCGCCGTTCTCCGGGTTCGCGCGGCAGCGCGGGCGGCGCACCGTGCAAGGGGAGCTGGAGGCCGCCCTCTCCCGGCTCGCCAAGCAGCCGGTGACCACGGTGGGGGCCGGCCGCACCGACGCCGGCGTCCACGCCCGTGGCCAGGTCGTCCACGCCGACGTCCCGGCCCGCCTCGACCCCGAGCGGGTCCGGCGCGCCCTCGACGGCGCCCTCGGCCCGGCGATCGTGGTGCGGGCGGCCGCCTGGGCCGCGGCGGGGTTCGACGCCCGCCTGTCGGCCCGCCGGCGCGTCTACGTCTACCGGGTCGACGACTCCGGCGACCCCGACCCGCTGCTGCGGGGCTTCGTGCTCACCTGGCCGCGGCCCCTGTCGCTGCCGCGCATGCGGGAGGCCGCCCGCCCGCTGGTCGGCGAGCACGACTTCGCGGCCTTCTGCCGCAGCCGCGCGGGAGCGACCACCATGCGGCGGCTGCGCTCGGTCACCGTCCGGCGCATGCGCGGCCCCGAGGGCCTGTCGAGCATGCGCGGCGCGCACCTTTCCAGCTTCGGGCAGTCCATCGGGACACGTGTGCAGCGCCGATACTCGACCGGCCCTCTGGTCGAGGTCCGCCTGGTCGCTGACGCCTTCTGCTGGCAGATGGTCCGCAGCATCGTCGGCTACCTGCTGCAGGTGGGCGACGGCCGCCGCGACCCGGCCGGCACGCGGCGCATCCTGGAGGCCGGCGACCGCGCCCTCGCCGGCAACATCGCCCCCGCCCACGGCCTGGTGCTCGAGGCGGTCGGCTACCCCCGGCGGGTCACGCCCGCCGGCAGCGGCAGCGCAGGTTCCTGACCTCGTAGCAGGAGATCTGGATCTCGGCGAAGCCGGTGGCGGCCAGCAGCTCGGCCAGCCAGGCCGAGTCGAACAGCGTGTGGTGGGCGTTCCAGATCCAGCGGGGAACGCCGCGCTCGTCGGTGCCCCGATGGGCCTCCCGCTCGGTGTGGCCGCCGAGCAGCCAGTGGTTGGCCTCCACCGTCCCGTAGGCTCCCTCCAACCACCGCCTGGCGATATGGCGGGCGTCGGGTACGCCGATGTCGACCTGGGAGCCTGGCCGCAGCACCCGCGCCCACTCGCGCAACGTTGGCTCGACCAGCTGCCAGCTCTGGTGCTCCAGCACGTGGTTTGCGCGCAGCGCGGTGATACTGGCATCCGCGAACGGGAGCCTGTCCAGCCGGCAGAGCACCTGGATGCCGGGCAGCGGCAGGACGTCGGTGTGGATGTCGTAGTCCGGGTCCGGGTGCTCGCCGGCGCCGATCTCGAGCCTCACACGTCCGGTTCCCCGTGCGGGATGGCGCGGACCAGCGTCGCCGGCCGGCCGGCGACCACGGTGTAGGCGGCGACGTCCCGGGTGACCAGCGATCCGGCGGCCACCACCGCGTTGGCGCCGATGCGGCACGGCCCAAGGACGAGCACGTGGCTGGCCAGCCACGCCCCCTCCTCCACGACCACGTCGCGCCCGCTCCGCTGGATCGCCGTCTGCCGCTCCCGCCCGAACTTGTGGATGTCGTGGTTGCCGGTGAGCACGCTCACATTGTGGCCGAAGAAGGCGTACCGCCCGACCGTGATCTCACCCGCGGAGAGGTTGAACAGGGCGTTGTTGACGACCGCGGTCGGGTCGAGGTGGAGCCGCGCCGGGTCGCCGTGGACCCGGTACCGGTACAGCTCCTCGTCGAGCGCCTGCCGGACCAGGGCGTTCACCGGACCGGCGAGCAGCCGCCGCAGCAGCCGGTCAACCACCGACATCCCGCCTCCTCCACCGGCGATCCCGTGACGCCTGCCGTCCTCCTGCCCATCCTTCCATGTCGACCGCCCCGCGACACGCGCCGGGCGTC